>CAKMQH010000013.1 GCA_927911515.1 uncultured Neisseria sp. | reverse complement strand
CCTGACGGCCTGCGCGTCCGCGCAATTGGTTGTCGATACGGCGGCTTTCGTGGCGTTCGGTACCGATGATGTGCAGACCGCCTGCTGCGACCACTTGGTCGTGTTCTGCCTGCCAGCCGTTTTCAAGGGCGGCGATTTGTGCGGCTTTTTCTTCGTCGCTCAGGTTTTCGTTGGACTGGATGGCCTCGATTTGGTGTTTGAGGTTACCGCCGAGGACGATGTCGGTACCGCGGCCCGCCATGTTGGTGGCGACGGTAATGGCGCCGACTTTACCGGCTTGGGCGACAATCAGGGCTTCGCGTTCGTGTTCTTTAGCGTTAAGGACGTTGTGCGGCAGTCCGGCTTTTTGCAAAAGATTGGAGACCAGTTCGGAGTTTTCGATGCTGGTGGTACCGACGAGGACTGGTTGTCCGCGTTTGTGGCATTCTTCGATGTCTTTGACGACGGCTTCGAATTTTTCTTCGGCAGAACGGAAAATCTGGTCGTTGAAGTCTTTACGCTGTACGGGGCGGTTGGTCGGGATGATGACGGTTTCGAGGTTGTAGATGCTTTGGAACTCGAAAGCTTCGGTATCGGCAGTACCGGTCATGCCGGAGAGCTTGGTATACAGGCGGAAATAGTTTTGGAAGGTGATGGAGGCGAGGGTTTGGTTTTCGCGTTTGATTTCCACGCCTTCTTTGGCTTCGACGGCTTGGTGCAAACCTTCGGACCAGCGGCGGCCGGACATCAGACGACCTGTAAATTCGTCCACGATGACGATTTCGCCATCTTGGATGACGTAGTGTTGGTCTTTATGGAACAACGTATGCGCCCGCAGGGCAGCCATGAGGTGGTGCATCAGGGCGATGTTGGCGGCGGAGTAGAGAGAGTCGTTTTCTTGCAGCAAGCCCATTTGAATCAGGATTTGCTCGGCGTGTTCGTGACCCGCTTCGCTCAAGATGACTTGGTGTGCTTTTTCATCGACCCAGTAATCGCCTTCGCCTTCTTCGGTTTCTTGGCGGATGAGGTGCGCAGGAAGGCTGTTCATGATTTGGTACAGCTGGATGTTGTCATCCGCCTGACCGGAGATAATCAGCGGGGTACGCGCTTCGTCAATCAAAATGGAGTCCACTTCGTCCACTACTGCAAAATTCAATTCGCGCTGAACTTTGTCGTATTGGTCGGTTACCATATTGTCGCGCAGGTAGTCGAAACCGAATTCGTTGTTGGTGCCGTAGGTGATGTCGGAGCCGTAGGCGTTTGACGGTCAACGGCTGCATATCGGCGATGATGACGCCGACGGTTAAGCCGAGGAAGTTATAGAGCGGCGCCATGATGCCCGCGTCGCGCGAGGCGAGGTAGTCGTTGACAGTAACGACGTGCACGCCTTTGCCGGACAGGGCGTTGAGATAGACGGCAAGGGTGGCGACCAGGGTTTTACCTTCACCGGTACGCATTTCGGCGATTTTGCCGTCGTGCAGCACCATACCGCCGATAAGCTGTACGTCGAAGTGGCGCATACCGAGTACGCGGCGGGACGCTTCGCGGCAGACGGCGAAGGCTTCGACCAAGATGTCGTCCAGAGTTTGACCGTCGGCAAGACGTTGTTTGAATTCGGCTGTTTTAGCCTGTAAATCCGCATCGCTCAAGGCTTTCATTTGTTCTTCGAGTGCGTTGATTTTGGCAACGGATTTACGATATTGTTTCAGCAGTCGATCGTTGCGGCTGCCGAAGATTTTCTTAGCAATGTTTGTTAGCATGAAATAGTTCCTGCGCCTGATATAAAATAATGGCGAAACGGGGATTTTAACACAAGCCTCGCGGCAAGGCAGTCATGCCGTTTGAAATATAGGCAGTTTTACCGGATTTCAATCTTGATAATACAACCGTACACTTTGAAAAGGTCGTCTGAAACATATGAATTTGGAACAATTAGGCAAACGGGATAAGCGCTTGGCCGGTTTGTTGCAGCAGTCGCAACAATGGCGCAGGCTGGATGCGGCAGTCAAACGCATCCTTCCGGCAAACCTGCATCCGCATTTTCAAACCGCCTGCATCGAAGAGGGCAGGCTGGTGTTGCTGGCGGCAAACGGTATGGCGGCTTCGCGTCTGAAAATGATATTGCCCGCGCTTGTGCCGCAGCTTCAGGAATTGAACGCGGGTATTCAAGATGTGGCGGTCAAAGTTGTGCCGAAGCCGCCGGCGCAACCCAAAGTCAACAGCCTGCATTTGAGCGGGGCAGCATTGGAGAGTTTTGATGCGGCGGCGGCAAAATTGGAAGACAAGCATCCTGAATTGGCTGCTGCGCTGGCGGAGTTGGTGCGCAAACACAGCCGCTAGTTTGAAACTATTTCACCTATTGTTAATTATGGTTAAAAAATATTTCATCTGACCGATAAGATCTAATACTAAAGAAATACGTCAGAAATAGTAGTTATTCTCATTTGTGTAAACTAAGGTAAAACAGCCGCCGAGCTTTGGATTTGTTTGATTTCTTGTAGCAGAATACAGCTTCATTTCTATCCTTCTTCCGCTTGCAAATATCAAAACCGATATCGGTTTATTAATATATTCGCAAGTTTTATTTTGTGGAACTTAACATATTCTCACCATATCATTAGGAGATAAACATGAAAGCTTATTTGGCTCTGATTTCCGCCGCCGTTATCGGCTTGTCCGCTTGTTCGCAAGAAGCCTCAAAACCTGCCGAACCCGCTGCTCAGACTGCACCTGCTGCTTCTGAAGCTGCACCAGCCCCTGCAGAAAGCGCGCCGCCTGCCGATGCGCCTGCTTCCGAAGCGGCTCCTGCCGATAATGCTGCCGCAGGCAACTGCTCGGCTACCGTTGAATCCAACGACAACATGCAGTTCAACACTAAAGACATTCAAATCAGCAAAGCTTGTAAAGAATTCACCATTACCCTGAAACACACCGGTACCCAACCTAAATCAGGCATGGGTCACAATATCGTGATTTCCAAAGCAGAAGACATGGACGGCGTATTGAAAGACGGTGCCTCTGCCGGTGCTGAAGCCGACTATGTAAAAGCCGGTGATGCCCGTATCGTCGGTCATACCAAATTGATCGGCGGCGGCGAAGAGACTTCTGTAACCGTTGATCCTGCCAAACTGGCGGACGGCAGCTACAAATTCTACTGCTCATTCCCAGGACACGGCGCTTTGATGAAAGGCGACGTTACTTTGGTGGACTAAGCCGCCTTAAGCGTCCGAATACAGACAGCCTGCTTTATGCAGGCTGTTTTGTTATAAAATGGTCGTCTGAAAAGTATCCCGTCGAGAACACAACCATGAATCCGTTTGAAACCCAAAGCGTTACCTTTGCCGAACCGATTGAAATGCTGTATGCCTGCCACGGCAAAGTGCGCCGTTTCTGCGGCCAGGTCGCCATGCTGTCGGACTATATTGCCGAAAACGGCTGCAATCAGATTGTTTTGCAAACCATCCGCCAAATCGCCCAGTATTTCAACGTCGCCGCGCCGCTGCACCATGAAGACGAAGAAGAAAACTTTTTCCCGCTCCTGCTGCAATACGCGCCGCAGGCCCAAGAAAGCGTGGACGAACTTTTGCGGCAGCATGTAAGCCTGCATGGCAACTGGAATGCCGTGGCTGCCGAATTTGCCAAACTTGAAGCAGACAACGCCTATGTCCCCGATGCGGAAGCGTTCAAACGTTTCGTAGCGGGTTACGATGTTCATCTGGCGATTGAAGAGCCTTTGTTCGACATGGGCAAAACCTTTATCCCCAAAGAAAAACTGACCGAAATCGGCGAAATCATGGCGGCGCGTCGTCGCAGATAAGGTTGTTTACAGATTGCCGTTTCTTCAAACAAAGGTCGTCTGAAAAGTTGAAAACAGGTTTTCAGAGACCCCAGTATCCCCCGTAACACAACCACGTCGTCTGAAAAGGAAGCAACCATGCTGACGCCCAAAAGCTGCGATTTGTTCAATATCCCGTTTTTCCAGTTTGCCCAGCTCAAAAAATACCAGCCCGAAAGCATCCCGCAAATCAAAGCCGACTACAAGGAAAACTGGCAGATATGGCAACAGCTGATACAGCAGGTCGCCGCAGATTTGGGCGAACCTTTCGCCCCGCCACATATCGAACGCTGGTGTAACGGCTGGCAGGTTCGCGCCCATTTTTTCGCCTACTTCAAATACGCCCAATACAAAAATTCCGCCGCCATCCTGTCGATACTGCTCAACCGCCGCCGCCTGAGCGTCAGCTTGGACTGGCACTGCTACAAAGCCGACGTGTCGCCGATTGCGCTGCCCGAATACAACCGCTGGCTGGATGATTTCGATACCGAAAAATACGCCGCATTCGATATGTGGCACGGCGCGGAAAGCGAATACAACGACTACCGCACCGTCGCACAACAAAGTGAATCCGACCGAAGATTGCAAAACGACGAAGACTTTTTCTGCATCGGCAAACACATCGAACGCGACGATTTGGGCAAACAGGATGTAGCAAAATGGATAGTTGAAACGGTGGAAGATTTGCTGCCGCTTTACGAAGCCTGTCATGGCAAATGATTCAGAAAACTGACGGGTACGAATGCCCGCCTTATACACCAACCTGACCCGAAGATCGTCTGAAAATCAGATTGAGAACATTTCAGACGACCTGATTTCCAAAGTGAACAAAATGACCGAAACCCAATCCCTAGAACTCGCCAAAGCGTTGATTTCCCGCCCGTCCGTTACCCCCGACGACCGAGATTGCCAAAAACTGCTTGCCGAACGCCTGCACAAAATCGGTTTTGCGGCTGAAGAACTCCATTTCGGTGACACAAAAAACATCTGGTTGCGACGCGGCACGAAAGCTCCCGTCGTCTGTTTTGCAGGGCATACCGACGTTGTGCCGACAGGCCCTGTTGAAAAATGGGATTCGCCCCCGTTCGAGCCGACCGAGCGCGACGGAAGATTATACGGGCGCGGTGCGGCGGACATGAAAACCAGCATCGCCTGCTTCGTTACCGCCTGCGAACGCTTTATTGCCGAACATCCCGACCACCAAGGCAGCATTGCGCTTCTGATTACATCCGACGAAGAGGGCGACGCGCTGGACGGCACGACCAAAGTCGTCGATGTGTTGAAAGCGCGCGACGAGTTTATCGACTACTGCATCGTCGGCGAACCGACCGCCGTGGACAAATTGGGCGATATGATTAAAAACGGCCGGCGCGGCTCGCTGTCGGGCAACCTGACCGTAAAAGGCAAGCAAGGCCATATTGCCTATCCGCATTTGGCAATCAATCCCGTGCATACTTTTGCCCCGGCCTTGTTAGAGCTGACGCATGAAGTCTGGGACGAAGGCAACGAATACTTCCCGCCGACCAGCTTTCAAATTTCCAATATCAACGGCGGCACAGGCGCGACCAACGTCATTCCGGGCGAGCTGAACGTCAAATTCAATTTCCGCTTCTCCACCGAGTCCACCGAAGCAGGGCTGAAACAACGCGTCCATGCCATTTTGGACAAACACGGTGTGCAATACGATTTGCAGTGGTCGTGTTCGGGGCAGCCCTTCCTGACCCACGCGGGCAAACTGACCGACGTGGCACGCGCCGCCATTGCAGAAACCTGCGGCGTAGAGACCGAATTGTCCACCACCGGCGGCACTTCGGACGGACGCTTCATTAAAGCCATTGCGAAAGAACTCATCGAATTAGGCCCGTCCAATGCCACCATCCACCAAATCAACGAAAACGTGCGGCTGGACGATATTCCGAAGCTGTCGGCGGTGTATGAGGGGATATTGGCTCGGTTGTTGGCTGAAAAGGTCGTCTGAAAACAGCAGAAAGGGTATTGCCGCGCTCAAATCGGCATATTTTGAGGTAATACCCTGAAGAACATTTCAATGATGGTTCAACCCAGTTTCTTCTGATTTCTTAATTGATATTTGAAGAAATATTATGGGGTGTTGGAAATTTTTATGAGTGATAGTGGCTGTTTTTCATGGTTTTGTAGATTTTAATTTCAAGTTACGCCATTTGGTTAAGATTTAAAATGAAGCTATAATAAATACGTATCATAAAAATTATTTTATTTTGCGGCCCAATACATTGACTGTCATTAATCGATTTCTTCACTAAAGGTTTCCCCATGCCGAAATTTATCTCTGCCCTTGTTGTATTGGGATTGTCATTATCTTTGACAGGTTGCTTTGAGTCCAAACCAAAGCCCCCGGTGGTTTCAATCAGTCAAGGAAAAATTTTAGAAAAAAATACACTGGTGGGATTGTGGCATATTGACGAGTTACCCATGGATACGCCCCAAAACGCATATTATCTCAGTTGGATAGAAACAACCGGCGCTGACAATTACATTTTTGGAAATTATATTGAGTTTGATAAAGACGGCAGGTTTAGTAGTAGTTATGCAGCAGAATGCGGTAATGATTGTTTTCCGCATTCAGAAGGTCTTTATCGATTTGTAAGTGATGACGAAGTGATTTTGCAAACAACCAAAGTTGAGCAAAGAGGCTATTGTGGAGAAAACGGAGAGTTTAAAAAGAACGGCGAGTGGGTCTTGGGAAAATTTAAGATAGAAAAAGACAAAGAATTTGTTGTTTTAAAGAAAATTCTATAATTTCAACTTTGGGATTTTATTGGTTGATGAGTGAGTTTCATTGGGGCAACAGTTTTCAGCCGGTCTGCACATAAGTGGTTTAAAGCCATCATACCGGATGGGCTGTGGAATTTATCGATCCGTCGGGTAATCGGTTGGGGTTTGTAGATTATCGGGAATAAAAGTCCATGAAATGAAAGCGGGATGCGGTGTGATATTGGCAAAGAAGCCGATAAATCGTTATAACAGGGAGGGGCAAGCCTCCCTTTATCGTAAATTGATCTATCCCTATGATTACCCTACCTGCGATTGCTGCGCCAAACCGCCGATTTTCACAAGAATTTCTTAAGGAATATAACCGTGCCGTCAAATTACTTTCATACGCGTGAACGATTGGGTGCTTTAGGCGGCATCGTGCAACATCATACCGCCTTGTACCGCAGCGTGGCGGTACATGAACCGACCGTGGTTATCGTGCGGCGCGGATGCAAGAAGCTGCGGTGGGCGGGGCGCGAATTGAGGATTGCGGCGGGTGAGGCTGTCGCCTTGGCAGGCGGGCAGACGTTTGACGTCATCAATATTCCCGATTCAGACGACCTCTATCAGGCGCAATGGATTGCTTTCGAACAGGAAGCCATAGAAAGGTTTGCCGCACAATACGGGACGGCGCAGGCAGTGTGCGATGCGGTGAAGCTGCCGCACCCCGGGCGGATGAACGCGGCGTTTGATTATGCGGCTGCGGTGCTGGCGGATGAAAAAGTGCCGCATAATGCGGCGGAGGCCGCGCTTTGCGGCGTGTTGGCGTGGTTGCAGCATGACGGCATCGGTTTTGCCGTGTACGAAGGCGTCAACCTGATGCGGCAAATCCGCAAACTGATTACCGCCGATATGGCTGCGGACTGGTCGTCGGCGATGTTGGCGCAGCGGCTTAATTGCAGCGAGGCCGCGTTGCGGCGGCGGTTGGCGCGGCAGGACACGAATTTCCGTACGCTGCTGACGGATGTACGCATGATGCGCGCGCTGACGCTGTTGCAGGTTACGCAATGGCCGGTGGCGCAGATTGCCGGCGCGGTCGGCTATGACTGCCCGTCCCGTTTCAGCGCGCGCTTCAAAGAGCGGTTCGGTTGCGTACCGTCGGCGGTTCGCTCGGAAGCGGAGCCGGCGGCATATCGGTGCACGGGGCAGGTCAGCGTCGGTGTTCGACCGTGAATTTCGCTTCGCCCAAGCTGTTTGCCTTGGTGAAGAAACCGACCAGCGCGGGTGTGGATTCGGCGGTGATGTTCGGCAGCTTGGCGACTTTTAGCGCGGTGAGCGTGAATTCGTAGCGGTGTTTCCTGCCTTCGGGCGGACACGCGCCGCCGTAGCCCGGAGTGCCGAAGTCTGTGCGGGTTTGCAGCGCGCCTTTGGGCAGCCTGCCACCTTGCGCGGTAATGCCTGCGGGCAGGCGGCGGACATCGGCGGGAATGTCGGCGACCACCCAGTGCATCCAACCCAGGCCGGTTGGTGCGTCTTTATCGTAAACGGTCAGGACAAAACTTTTTGTCCCTGCGGGCGGATTTTTCCACGACAGCGCGGGTGAAGCATTGCCGCCCGAACAGCCGAAGCCGTAAGGCGCGCTCAAAAGCTGGTTTTGCGTGAAGCCGCCGTCTTTGGACGGGTTGTCGAATTGCAGCGTGAATGCGCCCTCGGCAAAGGCAGCGGTTGAAAAAGCCAGCAGTACGGCGGAGAGGATGCGGGTTTGCATAGATGATTCCTTTGCTTGATGAATAAGTGGATTCATTATAGGCTGTTAACGGCGGCAGGAATGTGCCGAAACGGTTGGATGATGTGCCGAAATGCGCAAATGCAAAAATCGTGGTTTCAGACGACCCTTTGCAGGTCGTCTGAAATCTTTAATTCCTTTCCCTGAGGCTTTAGAAATATCGAATATTTAGGAATTGCCGCAACCCAAACCTCAAGATTTACGTCATAGCCCGTTCCTGCATCGGCGTGCGGGAATGGCGAAAATTGGGGATTTTGCCGTCAAATCCACGATAGAGATACGGAGCAAACGAATGATTACCCTGCCTTCCTTAAACAATCTGCCGTCAAAATGGGATGAAATCCGCCATTGGCTCGAAACCCAAGTTTTTGAGTGTGAAGTCATGCCGTATCCCAATCTGACGGAACACGACGCTAAGCAGTTCGAGCAGGATTTTATCGACCGTATCGGCTGCGCGCCTGAAGAATATGTCCGTATCCGCCGCGCCATCCGTTTGTTGGAAGCGAGTTATCCCGACAGTCCGAACGAACTGACCGCAGCCGCCATTGCTACGCCTTTGGGCGAGATGCTGGCGGTGTTCGGCGGCAAGGGTTTGTGTTTGCTGGAATTTGTCGGGCAGAAGCATATGGAGCAGGAAATTACCGCCGTCCAAAAAGCTTTGCGCGGACGGTTTGTGTTTCGGGAAGATGAGCGAACGCAACTTCTGCGGCAGGAATTGGACTTATACTTCAAGGGTCGTCTGAAAACCTTTGCCACGCCCTTGGAGCAGATTGGCACTGAATTTCAAAAGCAGGCATGGGATGCGCTGCTGGCGATTCCTTACGGCGAAACGCGCAGCTACAAGGAGCAGGCGCAGCGTTTGGGCAATCCTAAAGCCGTCCGTGCCGTTGCCGCCGCCAACGGGCAGAACAAAGTGTCCATCCTGATTCCCTGCCACCGCGTCATCGGCAGCGACGGCAAGCTGACCGGCTACGCAGGCGGCCTGAACCGCAAACAGTCGCTGCTTGCTTTGGAACGCGGCGAAGTTCAGACGACCTTGTTTTGATTTTGAGGTAGCAACTGTATTTTTGACCCCGTCGGGCAAAAATACCAAAACTCAAATCAAGCCGTTCGGATACCGTTTTCGGCAAAGTAATCATTCAATACTGTCAGTAGTCGGTATACATTGTAGCGTGGGCTTGCCCACGATAATGTTGGGTAAAAGAGGTCGTCTGAAATTTTGAGTTTGATTCGTGGGCAAAGCCCACGCTACGGGTTTCTATTCTCTCTTGCTACGGTTTTTGCCGTAGGTCGATTCTCGAATCCGACGGCTATTTGAGATGACAGCGGCTGTTGTCGGATACAAGCCTCCAACCTGCGACCGGCTACGGTTTGCCCAGCATTATTTGCAACGCATCAGCGTACGCGTCCGCCAAACTTTTTTGCCTGAGCCGTCCGTTGAAAAATCACGGAATCTCTGCGTCAGCACGCCTCGGTTTAACGAAAACTCAAAATTATCGTTATAAATCTGCGTACCTTGCTCCGGCTCCTCTTCCCGAACGCGTGCCGTACCTGCAATTTTATCGGGCGAATAAATTCGATAATTCAGTTTCGTATATTTCGCGCCCCATTCCCAACCGTTTAATTCAATTGATTTTTTACCTATTTCAATATAAAAGCCGCTATCTTCCGAAACATAGACATTATCTATAGCAGCGTTTTCATCATAACCCATGGCACATAAAGCCCTTATATGTTTGGGCGATACCTTTCCTTCAGCACGCCCTGCCCATTTGCCTTGAAACGCTTGCGGAATATCTTGGGCAGCGGCTTGGAATCCAAGAAGGAGCAAACCGGCGGTCAGAACAAATTTTAAAGTGAGCGACATTATTTTTGACCTTTCAAGAAAGAGTGTTTAAATCAATATGAATAATACAGGAAATGGAAAGAATATAAAAAGGTCGTCTGAAAACCATAAGACAGGTTTTCAGACGACCTCAGATGGGCTTTGGGTTTCAAACACCGTATGCCCGCGGTTTCGGCAGGTCGGATTCGCCAATTTGAAACTTACCCTCACCCCTGCTGCTGGATGATATGCACATCGCGCTGCGGGAAAGGAATATTGATATTGGCGGCGCGCAGGTTTTCCACCACCTGCTCGTTCAGCCCGAAGCGGAACGCGCCCAAATCGGCTTCGTTCGTCCACGCCCAAAGCGTGATTTCGATGGCACTGTCGGCCAAGTTGGTAATATATGTTACTGCCTCTTTGCCTGGAGTCTGCACACACAAGGGATGCTCGGTGGCGGCTTTCAAAACGGCGGCTTTGGCGGCCTTCAAATCACAGGCGTAATCGACGCCGACCACCACCTGCACGCGACACAGCGGCATGGAAGAACGGTTGACGATACTGTTGCTCATGACGACGCTGTTGGGCAGGATGACTTCTTCGTTATCCGGCGTACTCAGCGCGGTCTGCACCATTTTAATTTCGCTAACAAAGCCTTCGAAGCCGTTGACTTTGATGTAGTCGCCGACTTTAAACGGACGGAACAGAATAATCAGCGCGCCGGCGGCAAAGTTCGACAGTTGGTCTTTCAGCGACAAAGCCACCGCCAAACCTGCGCCGCCGATTAAGGCGGTAACCGACGTGGTCGGAATGCCCAGCTTGCCCAGCGCGGCAATGATGATCAGGATTAACAGGCCGACATTAGCCACATTGCCGAGGAAGCTGACGAGCGTTCTGTCCACTTTGGCGCGGGTCAGCGCAGCTTTCATCAAAATAACGAGGCGGGCGGCAATCCATCTGCCGACAAAGAAAATCGCCAACGCAGCAACGAGGTTGGTACCGAATGCCATGCCGGTTTCGACAAGACGTTCCCAGCCCGCGAATGAAGAGAGGTTTTCAAGATCGAAATTCATGATTTTTATTTCTGGTTAAAGGATGATTGGAAATTTGGATATTATGGGTTTTGCGGCAAGCCTGTCTATCTTTTCAGACGACCTTAAACCGCGTACCTGAGTCGTATTGAATCCATAAAGGGGACAGCGCCCGTGATTGTATGCCTGTCGGCGGGAAGAATAAAGGTCGTCTGAAAAACTCTGTAACGGGTTTTCAGAGACCTTGGATGGATTTTGGGTTTCAAGCACCGCGTTCGTGCGTACCGCACACACCTACACCCGATGCCCAGTTTCAGTAGGTCAGATTCTCGAATCTGACGGCTTTTGAGATGGCAGGCTTTTGTCGGATACAAGTATCCGACTACGGCTGACTATGTATGCGTTGTACGTACGTTTATTCAGTCTGCAGGTAAAGTGTGTAGCGAAGGACATAGGTTACGGCTTACTTAATGTTTAAAAAAAGCAAGCATCATTCCTACAAACCCGATTAATAATCCGAATAAAGTTGTCACTTTGTCTGATATAAAGGAATTAGGAAAAAATATTTCTATACAAAAAATTATAAGAGCCAAAGCCGAAGTGACAATTACTGTGAAAACAATATTCTTCTTACGGAAATAGTCCTTTCTTAAATCTTGTAAAACTTTATCATCAAAAAGATCTTGATAAACATGATTTTCCTGATTAAGAACCCATTGTTCTTCTTTTTGAAATGTGGAGTTCCAATTGAGCATTCCAACATGAACATCAGGTTTAGTTATCATAGTTGATGCAACAGAGATTGATATATTTTTGCTAATACCGGACACGTCAATAATACTATAACTTTCCAGAAGATATTTTTTTAATTCTTTATTATAATCTATTAAATAATCATTATTTATAAACGTACAAGATATATCTATAGCAGATTTATATATATCATTATCCTTGCTATACACGAAGAGTTTTTCTCTAATTTCTTCCATAAGTATCTTTTTCGAATTGTGAAATACATAAATAAAATCAAATTGTTCTATATTATTATACTTTAACTGCATTGCAGCTAGAGCATTAATATATGTTTCCACTTTGGGACTTTGGACTAAAATGGCAGCTCTCATAATGGATTTCCTAGTATTTCTTCAATTCTATTTTTACCTAAGCCTTTTGCTTTTTTTAAAGCTAAAAGTGACGATGACGCATAATTCCCAATTCCAATAGAAAAAGAAATATCATCTTGCTTTAAAAATTCTGGGGGTATGCAGATTTTCCTATTCGCTTTGGCTAATAAACTATCTCCTGAGCAAATAATTATTTCACTACCATAAGATAAAAAGTGTTCTCTAAAAAAATTAAGTGCTTGTTCGACTTTTATCGAAAATTTAGCTACACCTTCTATATCATTTTGTAAAATATATGCTTCTAGAGTTTTGCCAATATCATCGCCATCTATGGCATAAAAATAATAAATCATTTTTTTACCTTTCATCTAAATCTTATATCAATGAGCCTCTTCCCAATTCATCCCCACACCCACTTCTGCCACCAGCGGCACGTTCAACATCCCTTCATCTACTTTCGCCATAATCTGCGGCAGTTTTTCTTTCACTGAATCCAGTTCTGCTTCGGGTACTTCCAGCACCAGTTCGTCATGCACCTGCATAATCAGTTTACTTTGCAAGAGGTCGTCTGAAAGCCAGCGGGACACGTCTATCATGGCGCGTTTGATGAGGTCGGAGGCGGTGCCTTGCATGGGGGCGTTGATGGCGGCGCGTTCGGCTCCTGCGCGGGCGTTGGCGTTTTTGTTGCGGATGTCGGGCAGGTAGAGGCGGCGGCCGAACAGGGTTTCGACGAAGCCTTGGGCGGCGGCTTGTTCTTTGGTGCGCTGCATGTATTCGGCGACGCCGGGGTAGCGGGCGAAGTAGCGGTCGATGAAGGTTTTGGCGGACAGGTTGTCTATGCCCAGCGATTTGGCGAGGCCGTATTGACCCATGCCGTAAATGAGGCCGAAGTTGATGGTTTTGGCGTAGCGGCGTTGTTCGGGCGAGACGTTTTCGGGGGCGATGCCGAATACTTCGGCGGCGGTGCGGCGGTGTACGTCTTCGCCGTTTTGGAACGCGGCGATGAGGGTTTTGTCGCCGGAGAGGTGCGCCATGATGCGCAGCTCGATTTGGGAATAGTCGGCGGAAACGATGACGCTGCCTTGCGGTGCGGTGAAGGCGCGGCGCACGCGGCGGCCTTCGGCGGTGCGGATGGGGATGTTTTGCAGGTTGGGGTTGTTGCTGGCGAGGCGGCCGGTGATGGCGACGGCTTGGGCGTAGGTGGTATGCACACGGCCGTCTTTGGGCGAAATCATTTCGGGCAGTTTGTCGGTGTAGGTGGATTTGAGTTTCGCTAAACCGCGGTTTTGCAGGATGATTTTGGGCAGGGGATAGTCGGGTGCGAGCTGTTCGAGCACGGCTTCGTTGGTGGAAATGCCGCCTTTGGCGGTTTTTTTTCAGGCCTTTGGTGGGAATGCCCATTTTGTCGAACAGGATTTCTTGCAGCTGTTTGGGCGAGTTGAGGTTGAACGGCTGGCCTGCGGCGGCGTAGGCTTCTTGTTCAAGCTTCATCAGCTCGGCACCGAGTTCCGCGCTTTGGCGGGCGAGTTCGGCGCGGTCGATTTGTACGCCGTTGCGTTCCATTTCAAACAATACCTGCGCGACGGGCAGCTCCATTTTTTGATACATTTCAAGCTGTTTGGCGTCCATTTGCGCGCGCAGGTGCGCTTCGAGGCGCAGGGCGAAATCGGCGTCTTGGGCGGCGTATTCGGTCGCCTGCTCGATGGCGACGTCGGCAAACCCGATTTGCTTCGCGCCTTTGCCGCACAGCGATTCGTAGGTAATGGTTTCCAAGCCCAGCCAGCGTTCGGACAACTCGTCCAAGCCGTGTCCGAGATGGCTCTCGATGATGTAGGAAGCGAGCATGGAATCGCCGGCAATGCCGTTCAAGGCGATGTCGTAGTTGGCGAAAACGTGTTGGTCGTATTTGAGGTTTTGCCCGATTTTTTTCAGGGCAGGATTTTCCAAATGCGGTTTCAGACGGCCTAATACGTCTTGTAAATCAAGCTGTTCAGGCGCAGCAGTCAGGCTGTGTCCTACGGGGATGTAAACCGCTTCGCCTGCTTGGAACGCGATGCTGATACCGACCAGCGCGGCATTCATCGCGTCTAATGACGTGGTTTCCGTATCGATGCCGATTTTGTCCGCACGCGACAGTTTGTCCAACAAGGCGGCAAACTGCGCTTCGGTAGTAACGGCTTGATAATCCAGCTTTTCAGGCGCGGGGGCATGTTCTCTGATTTTTTCAGACGACGTTTCCATATCCAACGCCGCCTGTTCGCCTATCGTATCGCTGCCGAACAAATCGCCGTCCGCCGCTTCGTGCATACGGCTTTCTGCTTCTTTCAGCCAAGTGCGGAAGCCCCAGCGTTTGAAATCGACCGCAAGCTGCGACCATTTCGGCGAAGTGCGGCGCAGGCTTTCAAGGCCGTCTGAAAGCTCAGAGTGCAAGTCCAAATCGGTTTTAATCGTCACCAAATCATACGAAAGCGGCAGTTGGGGCAGCGCGGCTTGCAGGTTTTCGCCGACCTTGCCCTTGATTTCCGCAGCGTGTTCCATCACACCAGCCAGCGAGCCGTAAACTTCCAGCCACTTCACCGCCGTTTTCGGGCCGCACTTCTCCACGCCCGGCACATTGTCCACCTTGTCGCCCATCAGCGCGAGATAATCACGGATTTGGTCGGGGCGCACGCCGAATTTTCCCTTCACGCCTTCAATGTCCAGCGTTTCGCCGCTCATCGTGTTCACCAGCGTCACGCGCTCGTTCACCAACTGCGCCATGTCCTTATCGCCGGTGGACACCACCACATTCCAACCGGCTTCGCCTGCCATCGCCGCCAGCGTGCCGATAACGTCGTCCGCTTCCACTTGCGGAATCACCAGCACCGGCCAGCCCATCAGCCGCACCAAATCCGGCAAGGCTTCCGCCTGCGGACGCAAATCGTCCGGCATCGGCGGGCGCGTCGCCTTATAGTCGGGGAACATCTCGTGGCGGAAATTCTTACCTTTCGCATCAAACACCACCGCGCAATAATCGTGCACATAATCCGCCCGTAGCCGGCGTAACATGTTCAATACGCCGTAAAGCGCACCCGTCGGCGCACCGTCAGGCGCGGTCAATTGCGCCATTGCATGATACGCGCGGTAAAGATAAGAAGAGCCGTCAACGAGGAGGAGAGTGGGTTTGGACATGGTGAACCTGCTTGAAATAAGTGAAAAATAGATGGATGGATTATAAAGGAAAAGCTCGGTTCTCCACATGTATCCGCAAACGTGTTTCAGCGCGTTTTAGGGTTTACAAAAATAAACCATTTCAAATATTGCGTATTGTCATTTCATCTTGTATATTCGTATACAAATGAATACAAACCAAATCAAACGAATATGAATGCGACAAACCGTATCCCCGTTAGCGTGCGAATTACTCAGGAGGACACTGATTTTATTGCCGAATTAAAAAATCGAAGGCGCGAATACGCCGTCTGAAAAAATCCGCGAGCTGCTCAAGCAGGCGCGTTTGGCGCATACGCAGACGCGCGATTACGGTTCCGCGCTGACGGCGCAGGAGCAGTTTTTCCAAGCGGCGAAACATGATGTGCTGCACGCGGAAAAGCAGGCGGGGGCGCATTCGCATATCGTGGCGCGTTTGTTTGAGCAGCTGCCCGACTTGGGCGCGACGCTTGCCGCCGACCTGCCCGAAGAAGCCGACCTCGACAGTTTGAAAAAATACGAACGCGAACTGATGTGGCGCATCGTCCGCCTGACCGACAGCATCTTGCAGCTTGCCGTAACCGGCAAAGGCGCGGCATACGACGACACCGTGCTGCAACAACTTGAAAACACTTTGAAACTGGCGAAGATTGTGCAGCAGGCGGGCGAGGTTTGAGGTGTAAAGGAAAGACTGAATGAAATATGGGGTACAGATGACATAGTTTTAATGAGTAGATTTGATTATCAAGAAGCTGTATGACATCTTTTTTCAGGTTACTGTTCCCATTTTTAAGGAATACTTAATGAAACCCTACCCCTATTTGTTATTGTTCTCCCTATTTTGTCAGCCTGCACGCAGGCTGAACCCAAACCGTCCGGCAGCGTCCCTGTTTCCGTCCGCAGCGTCAATTACAACGCCGATAGGGGCGTTACCTTCAGCCTTTATGACGTGGGTGGTAAAGCCGATCCGCAAATCAAGGAGAATCCGAACAATCCCATCGATATGGACGGTTATTATCCTGTTGGCGGTGACAACCTGACTGCCCTTGCGGGAGGCGGCATTAATTGTTGCGTAAACCTTCCTGTCAAGTGGCATCCGGATCTGAAATATACCGTTTTATGGCAGGAGGGGTCGGGGGCAATTGACGACGAGACGACGTACCGTTATACAGCGCAGTTGCCTGAATATACGAAACCCGAAGACATTACGGTGGCGTTTTATCCGAACCATCAGGTGGAATTCGTATTAGGTAGCGCAATGGCTGGCGGGGCAGGATGGAAAGGGCGTGAGAAGGCAGATCCGCTGACGGCATGTATGGCAAAGAATGAGAAGAAGTTCTGCTATATGTATTTGCCACATTATGAGAATGTGGATGATCAGTTTGTAGAATGGATTAGGAAAGATTGTCGCCATGTATTAGCGGGTCACCCGGAAAAAGTAGTTACTGTTTCTTCAAGTAAACAGGAATGTTTAGACTGGGAGAGAAAATGTTTGGCAGGTCTTGAATATCCAGAAGTTTCCAATAAGGAAATGTGTAGAATCAACTGGCGTTCGCCTGAATATGGAGAGTAAAACTAGATGGCAAAAATGGCTGAGAAATGCAGAGAGCAACCTTTTGTATTAAGACTAAATAAATTAAAGAATATCAGTACATGAGGCGTAAGCGAAAGGCTGACTGAAAAATGAAAATCCACCATTGGCTTCTGACCTTTATGTTCATCTCTCCCTCTTTGGCAGTGAGCGCGGAGGGCGGCGCACAACCTGTTACCGAGCAGCAAGTCCTGCGGCTGACTGAAATTTATGTGACGCAGCATTACGGTAAAGAAACCGCTCAAGCGCAAAAGCCGTATCGTGTGAGAAAAGACGGGGAACATTGGATTATCAGCGGCAAGCCACCTAAAGCATTGGGCGGTAATTTCCGCGCCGTTATCGGAGCAAACGGTCGGCTGGAAGAAATCACGCATAGCAAGTAGTGTAAGGTTTGAGGTCGTCTGAAATCCCCTTCACTCTCATTCCTGAACACCCATGTCCAACATCAAAGGCAAGGCAACAAGATGGAAAAATGGATAGCAGAAGCATATGAATTATTTGCACCTTACAGCGTGCGCTTCCCGTTGAATATCTGCACTTGCAACAGCTGCTCTCCCGAAGACTTCCAACAGGCGTTGCTGGAATATCCGTTACGCGAGATTCCTGTTGATATGTTACAGGCGTATTTGGGCAGCGTGCCTTTGGACAAAGGAGCTGCGACGGCTTTAGACATGAAACATTTTCTGCCGCGTATTTTGCAGGCTTTGGTCAACGAGGAAGATGTCCGATCGCTTGATGAAACGTTGCTCGATAAGTTGCGTTGCGATTTGCCCGAATGCTGGACAAAAGAAGAAATCGATTGGTTAAAACGTTTCGCCACCGCTTGGTTTGACTCGCAACTGACCGCGCCACGCTATGAAGGCTGCTTGGTCGTTTGGCTGAATATGTTTCAATTCGCCGGATTGGATGTTGTCGACGAACTGCTGGCAGTTTGGACGGAACAGGCGGATAAAACGGCAGCTTTACGCGATTTTGTCGACTTGTATTTAGAGATTCCGTATGGCAGCAACGAGCCGGATTGGTACAAAGTCTGCTATCTACCCGAGCATTGTCCGAATAGAACGCAATTCGCTGCCCGACTGTCGGCTTGGTTTACCCACCCGAATACCCGCACCACATTCAGACGAGCTTTAGAACAAGCCCTGCTGGAAGGCAAAGAAGACGAAAACGAAACATTGTCATGGGAGCAATGTTACGACTGGTTGGCACAATCGAATGCCGGCTAAACACAATATTTCTCATGATTTTATGAAGAAAGGAAAATCCAAATGAGCGAAACCCTATCCCGCAGAGTGGGCCGTCTGGTAAGCGGCGGTTTTCATGCCCTGATTGATGCGGCGGAAAACCTTGTGCCTGAGGCGGCAATGAACGAGAGCATCCGCGAAATCGAGCGGGCGGTGGACGAAGTGCGTGCCGAGTTGGGCAAAGTGTTGGCGCAGAAACACCTCGCAGCCAAGAAAATGGCGGACGAGAGCAACCGCCACGAAGCCATCGATGCCAACCTGCAAGCTGCCGTAGCGGCGGGGCGCGACGATCTTGCCGAGGCGGGTATCGCCGAACAAATGGACATCGAAGCGCGTCTGCCTGTTTTGGAAAACACCATCGCCGACTGTGCCGCGCAGGAGAAAGAGCTTGAGGGCTTTATCGCCGCCTTGCAGGCGAAAAAACGCGAGATGCAGCAGCAGTTGCAAGACTGGCGCGCCGCGCAGCAAAGCGCGGGCGCAGGCAAAGCGGCAGGCGGCAGCGACCTCAACCGCATCGCCCGTGATGCCGAAAAAAGCGGCAACGCCTTCGACCGCGTGATGGGTCGTCAAAACGCGGTACACAGCAGTACCGATGCGGCGCAGTTGGCAAAATTGAAGGAATTGGAAGATTTGAGCCGCAACAACCGTATTGCTGAACGATTGGCAGCGTTGAAGGCTGGAAAATAAGTTTTCAGACGACCTTCTTTATCAGAAAGGGTTGTCTGAAAAGAAAAACGCCGCGCGGAGCTTATCCTTGCGGCGTATGGCGGAACGGATTAATCGAATCAGTAGTCGATACGTTCGCTGATGATGCGTAAATCCGGCCATGAGAAAACGATGTCGTATTCGCGTCCGTTTTTGAAGGCTTCGGCTTTCAATACGGGGCGGCCGCGGCGGTCATCGGCTTCGATTTCGTGAACTTGGTAGCCGCGTCGTTCGAGAATCCGCATGACTTGTGCGCGTTTTTGCTCGAAAGACGGATCGCTGTAAATTTGGTGTTCGATGTAGTCGTCATCGTAATACTTGCCGTCGCGGTAACGGTAGTCGTCATAACGGTCGTAATCGCGCTCATAACGGTCATCATAGCGGTCGTCGTAACGGTCATAACGCTGCTCGTAGCGGTCGGTACGATAGTCGTCATCGTAATAGTCGTAAGGATAAGGGGCGGCACAAGCGGTCAGTGCGATACTGCCTAAGAGTAATACCGGTAAGAGTTTTTTCATGTCGTATCCTTTCGGGACGTGGGGTAAGTCAAATCAAGAATATTCGGAAGCGGATTATAAATCAACGCGTTCTACGAGAATGTTCAAATCGGGATAAGACATCACGATTTTGTATTCCAAGCTGCCTTTGTAGGCCTCAAATTCCAAAACGGGTCTTGCCCAATGCAGGTCGGTGTCGGAATCGTGGACTTCGTAGCCTCTGCTGTGCAGGATAGACAAAGCGCGGTCGTGGTGTTGCGCGAACGCGGGGTCTGTCTCCATGCGGTATTGGGCGTAGTCTTCGTAAAGGTCGAAACCTTCTGCTGCAAGAAAAATGGCGCAAACAGCGGCGACAGGAAGCAGCAATTTTTTCAAAAGCGGTTTGGACGGTTTTGTATATTGCGACTGAGAATGTTTCATTTCGTTCCCTTTGCGTCTGTTGTCGGTATAGACATTTAAACACGCAGGACTTAGGGAAAAGTTAGGAGCAGTTTCAGACGACCTTTCTTTACGATACGCACAGGTCGTCTGAAAAATAGGGGAATTTGATGATTTTTGCCATTTTGATCGGCTTGCTAACCGCCGTCTTGCTTTACTTTGTGATGTTTAAGGATTGGGACGAATTTGTCGAATGCGTCGAATTCTATTGCACCCCCGACATCATCAGCGCGCTGCGGGGGCGGTATTGGGATGACGTATGGGCGGAAACCAAAATCCTGCTGTGGCTGGGCATCAGTTTGGCGGCGGGCGCATCGGCTTATGCCTGGCTCAACTAGAGTCGGCGTTTCAAGGCGGATACCGTTTTTATTGCCGCGAACAGTAAATAATTGAAAGGAATGCCAAAATGAGCAAAAAACACACCTACCGCACCGCGACAACATGGACGGGCAATCTCGGCGAAGGCACATCGTCCTACACCGCTTATTTGCGCAACTTTACCGTTTCCGCCGAGGGTAAGCCCGACCTGCACGGTTCCGCCGACCCGGCCTTCCGCGGCGATGCGGGCCGCTGGAACCCCGAAGAAATGCTGTTGGCCGCCGTTTCTGCCTGCCACAAACTATGGTACCTGCACCTGTGTGCCGACGCGGGCATCTGCGTTACCGCCTACACCGATCATGCCGAAGCGGTGATGGACGAAGGAGGGAATGGGAGCGCGGGGCGTTTCGTCTCTGCCGTATTGAAGCCGCGCGTTACCATCGCCGCAGGAAGCGACCGCGCCAAGGCTTTGGAACTGCATCACGAAGCGCACCGCCTGTGTTTCATCGCCAACTCGGTCAACTTTCCGATTGAATGCCGCGCCGAGATTGAGAGCAAAGAGGTCGTCTGAAAACCGAATGTCTGTTTGGGATGCACGGATAGGTCAAATTCAAATAAGGCATACCTAATGCCGTCATTCCCGCGCAGGCGGGAATCCAGACCTCGATTCTAGAAGTATTATTTGAAGATTGCCGTCATCTCAAACTTCTGGATTCCCGCCTGCGCGGG
>CAKMQH010000012.1 GCA_927911515.1 uncultured Neisseria sp. | reverse complement strand
CATGTCACGTAAGGCGAATTGTTGGGACAATGCACCGATGGAGAGTTTCTTTGCCGTGTTGAACGACGGAGTGTTTCTATAACGCAGGAGAATTGACGGTGGACGAATTGATGAAACAGATAGATGACTATATGGATTACTACAACCGCGAGCGTTGCAGTTTGAAATTGAAAAAGCTGAGTCCTGTCGCATACAGAACCCAGCTTGCACAGAGCGCCTGAAAAGGCTTTTATGAGTGTCCAAGATTTGGGGGCCAGTTCAGTTTTCAGACGACCTTTTTAAAAGATTGGCATAAAACTTGCATGAAATTCAAGCGAGAAATTTACGTTTCATCAAAGATGTAATTAAACATCAAAAGAAACAACCAGTAACGCGATTTTACCCGTGCCAAACACACGCTTGCCTGAAGACGATATATCATCGCTTCCATTTATGTCCGTATGAAATTGTTACAAAGTGACAATAAATGTCATCAGAATGAAAAAGGCGGCGCACGGATAACATCGAATCTTGACCATGCAACAGGCGGTCTGACCAAACTACCGCCACCAAAAAGGATTAACCATGAAAACGTCCCGCATTGCCAAAACCGCCCTTTACCTCGCCGCCGCAGCCGTATTGTCAGCCTGTGCCGGCAAAAGCCACGTTAAAGCCGACGGAACCACAGACAGCCCCGTCTTTCCGAAACCCTATTCCGTAACCTTTAACAAAAACCAAGGCACATTCCCGACCGCCGATGAACTCGAACAGATGAAACCGGGTCTGAGTAAAGACGACATCTACAAAATACTCGGTCGTCCGCACTACGATGAAGGCATGTTCGGCGTGCGTGAATGGAACTACCTCTTCCACTTCCGCACCCCAGGCGTTCCCGCCAACCCTCACATCGGCTCTGACGTAGAAGGCATTACCACTTGCCAATACAAAGTCTTGTTTGACAAACACAAATACGCACGCAGCTTCCACTGGAAAGCCGTCTTCCCAGAAGATGCCGTCTGCCCGCCCGTACAAGAAGTTGCCCCACAACCCGCGCCCGAACCTCAAATCATCATCCGCGAGGTTGCGCCTGAAACACCCCACCGCATCCGCAGATAATAGGAAACCATGTTTAAAAGAATCATCCTCGGCGTATCGCTGCTGGCAGGGCTGAACAGCTTTGCCGCAGCCGATGCCGCCAAAGAATACATGCAACGCAAAAAAGTCATCGTCAACACCGCCAAAGCCGAGCTGTGCTTTGCTGACGATGGTCAGTGCCACCCCGTACTCATCGGTAAAACCACGCCCAAAGGCAAATTCGACATGCAGTTGATGAAGACTTCCAAACCCGGCTACGGCGGCGAAGTTATCGGCTTTAAGCAGGAAAAAGACTTCCTCTTCGCCCTGCACCGCGTTTGGACGCTCAAGCCTTCCGAACACCGCATGAAACGCATCGCCTCCGACGTCGTCTCCGACCGCGTCATGACCAACGGCTGCATCAACGTCACCGACAAAGTGTACGACAAGCTGCGCAATTACTTCGTTTTGGAAGTGATTTGACGGACTGTTCTACATAGCATGGATGCAAAAGGTCGTCTGAAAACCCAAATCTCAGGGTTTCAGACGACCTTTTTATTTAATCAAAGCGAATCTTATTCAATGAACTACTTAGAAGTAGCGTGGGCTTTGCCCACGAACCCACCATCCGACAACCAAATCAGACAATAGCTGAATGGGCATTCATTTCGTGGGTAGAACCCACGCTACGCGTTGCCAAAAGGCAACCTGTCCCTTCCCCTGTCCGGCGGGGGAAGGTTAGGATGGAGGTGGCTTTGTGGGTTTAGGTCAAATCAAATTCGTGTAGTTCGTAGAGCCACCCTCTCCCGCCAGACGGGAGAGGGGGCAGGTTGCAGGTAAAAAAGAGGTCGTCTGAAAACTTTGGGATTTGGGTGTTAGAGAAACTCGTTCACACTTTTTTCAGAGACCCCTTTTCAATCAAGGCAGATTTGGGATAACCGAAGTAGCGTGGGCTTTGCCCACGAAATCTATCATTCAATAATCAAAATTAGACAACAGCCGAATGGGCATTCATTTTGGCTTTCATTTCGTAGGCAAAGCCCACGCTACTCGTTGCTTCAACGGCAACTTTGTCCTTTCCCCCGTCCGGTGGGGGAAGGTGAGGATGGGGGTGGCTTTGTGGGTTTAGGTTAAATTAAATTCGTATAGCCCACAGAACCACCCTCTCCCCAGCCCTCTCTCGCCGGACGGGAGAGGGGGCGGGTTTGCAGGCAAAAACAAGGTCGTCTGAAAACTTTGAGAAACTCGTTAACGCTCGTGTTCAGACGACCCCTTTTCAATCAAAGCAGGTTTGGAATAACTGAACCCGTAGTGTGGGCTTTGCCCACGAAGTCCGCCATCCAACGACCAAATCAGACAACAGTCGAACCTGCTTTCATCTCGTGGCAAGCCCACGCTACGGATTGCCCCTCCTATTTCCACCAGCCCGTACTCAGCGGGAACGTTATCGGGTCGTAATACTTCGGCAGTTGTTGCGGGATGCCGAGGTTATTGCGGTAAACGACGCGGTAGCGGTCGGCGTACCAGGCGGGGACGATGATGTATTGGTGGCGGATGGTGCGGTCTAGTGCCCGGGAGGTGGTTTTCAGCTCTTCGCGGTTGGTAAAGCTGCCGAAATGTTTGAGCAGCTTTTCGACTTCGGGGCGGCACACGCCGGCGAGGTTTTGGCTGCCGGGGATTTTGGCGGCATCGCAGCCGAAATAATCGTATTGTTCGTTGCCCGGGCTTTCGCTGTTGGCATAGACGGTAATGGTCATGTCGAAGTCGAAATCGTTGAGACGCCTTTGGTATAAGGCGGGGTCGGTAACGCGGATATTCATGGTGACGCCGATTTTGGCTAGGTCGCGCTGCCATTTGGCGGTAATGCGTTCGTAGTTTTTGGATGCGGTCAGGAACTCGAAGGTCAGGGGTTTGCCTTGGCTGTCGGTCAGTTTGCCGTTTTTATAGCGGTAGCCTGCTTTTTCTAAAAGAGCGCGGGCTTTGAGCAGGTTGGGGCGTATGCCTGTCTTCGGGTCGGTTTGAGGCGGCTCGGGAACGGGTTGGTTCAGGACGGCGGGGGCTAGGGTGTTGCCGAGGGACTGGAGCAGTTTTAGTTCCGCGCCTTGCGGTTTGTCTGTCGCCGCCATCTCGCTGTTGGTGAAGAAGCTGTTGCTGCGGCGGTATGCGCCGTAAAAAATACGCGCGTTGACGCTTTCAAAATCGAAGCTCTCAACCATCGCCTGCCGCACGAGGATGTTGTTGAACGGGACGCGGCGCATATTCATAACAAAGCCCTGCATGCCGGCATTGCTTTGTTGTACCCATTCGTGTTTGCCCAAGCCGCGTTTGGCGAGCATTTCGCCGGGATAAGCCCGCGCCCAATTTCGGGCAACATTTTCGTAAACGAAGTCGTATTGTCCGGCTTTGAGTCCTTCGAGGCGGACGCTGTTGTCTTTGAAATATTTGAAGCGGACGGTGTCGAAGTTATATCTGCCTTTGCGGGTCGGGAGGTTTTGCGCCCAGTAGTTTTTGTCGCGCGCGTATTCGCTCATGCGCCCGATGTCTGCTTTGACGAAGCGGTAGGGGCCAGAGCCGATGGGCATTTTGTTTGCGCCTTTTTCCAGCCCTTCGGGATAGCTTTTATGCGAAAAGACAGGCAGTTGCCCCAAGACCATGTGTAATTCGGCGTTGCGCTGTTTGAAGCGGAAAACGACTGTCCTGTCGTCGGGCGTTTCGACTTTGGCAACATCGCTCCAGTATATGCGGTAGGAGGGATTGGCGGCTTTGTCTTGGGTAAGCAGGCGGAAGGAAGCGGCGACGTCTTTGGCAAGCACGGGATCGCCGTTGTGAAATTTGGCTTTCGGGTTGAGCCTGAATGTTGCCGACAGCCCGTCTTCGGCAAGTGAGAAGTCTTCCGCCAGCAGCCCGTACATGGAGAAAGGTTCGTCCCAACTATTGTCCGTGAGCTTGTCCACGGTCAGCATGAGGACGCCGACTTCTTTGTCGCCTTTGAGGGTAAACGGGTTGAACGTATCAAAACCGCCCTGCATCGGCAGGGAAAACACGCCGCCTTTTGGCGCGTCGGGATTGACGTATTCGTAGGCGCGAAAGTCGGCGGGATATTTCGGCTCCTGCCCCAAACCCAAACCGTATGCGGCAAAAGCGGTGGCAGAGGAGAAGGAAAGCAGAAGGGGGAAGAGGGGTTTCATAAGGTTCCAAACCGAACGGGACGATGAAGCCCGATTATAGCAAAAGGTCTCTGAAAACCGTTTTCAGACGACCTTTTATTTAATTACAATAAAAAATGTTGACAACAAAAAACAAACCGCTTTTTCCGTTTGGAAACAAAACAAATTTTTAACTAAAATTATCAACAATTCCTTGGCGCACACACAAAAAAACTATAATATTTGTAACTATATGTAACATTATGAATTTTAAATATTTTCTGAGTAAGGGAAAACATGAAGAAGTTAGGAAGTTGATTGGAGAGTTGATTAGGGTAGATTTTATTCAAATGAAAGACTAGGCTATGAAATCAAAATTTGTGTATAAGTTACTGGTAATTTCAAAGTACCTGTATATTTTAATTTGTATATCAATACCAATCGTTTTTATTTATGAAAGTTACCAAAGAGATAATGTTGATTTTATGATTTATATTCATGCTTTTATTATTTTTTCCATATTGGGTGTATTGACTCAATATTCTACGTCTAATTTTTTTGAAAAGGAAAAATAACATGATTGAACTATCCATTGAGGATCTGGAGCTAATGGCGGAGGCTTAGGAGAGAGAATCCTTCAAGGAGGAGTAAATGGTGCACAAATAGGAGGATCAATTGGTGCAGGTATTGGTCTGGGTGTCGGTATAGTTTCTGG
The DNA here is from genome assembly GCA_927911515.1 of uncultured Neisseria sp. Classification (GTDB taxonomy): domain Bacteria; phylum Pseudomonadota; class Gammaproteobacteria; order Burkholderiales; family Neisseriaceae; genus Neisseria. Next base: position 5,478 of record CAKMQH010000012.1, on the reverse strand, counting down.
TGGTATTCCTGCCGGACCGGCTATTATTCTCGGTGGCACAGTTGGTGCTGCTGTTGGTGCTGTAACTGGTATGGGTGTTGCAGCATATGAGTATTACCAAGAAACTCAGCCCAAAGGGACAGTAACGGTCAGTCCGATTTCTGCTTTTGCTGTGGACAAATCAGGAAACGGCTACACTGACGGCACAAATTACCACTGATATTTCTCATCGTTCAGACGACCTCTAGGGGTCGTCTGAAACTTTCTTAACTTCAATTTTATGAATAGACCCAAGCAACCCTTCTTCCGCCCTGAAGTCACTGTTGCCCGGCAAACCAGCCTGACGGGTAAAGTGATTCTGACACGACCGTTGTCATTTTCTCTATGGACGACATTTGCATCGATATCTGCGTTGCTGATTATCCTGTTTTTGATATTTGGTAACTATACACGTAAGACAACAGTGGAGGGGCAAATTCTACCTGCATCGGGCGTAATCAGGGTGTATGCACCGGATACGGGGACAATTACAGCAAAATTCGTGGAAGATGGAGAAAAGGTTAAGGTAGGCGACAAGCTATTTGCGCTTTCGACCTCACGTTTCGGCGCAGGCGGTAGCATGCAGCAGCAGTTGAAAACGGAAGCAGTTTTGAAGAAAACGTTGGCAGAACAGGAACTGGGTCGTCTGAAGCTGATACACGAGAATGAAACGCGCAGCCTTAAAGCAACTGTCGAACGTTTGGAAAACCAGAAGCTACATATTTCGCAACAGATAGACGGTCAGAAACGGCGCGTCAGGCTGGCGGAAGAAATGTTGCAGAAATATCGTTTCCTATCCGCCAATGATGCAGTGTCAAAACAAGAAACGATGAATGTCGAGGCAGAAAGCCAAACTTGATGCCTACCGCCGAGAAGAAGCTGGGCTGCTTCAGGAAATCCGCACGCAGAATCTGACATTGGCCAGCCTCCCTAAACGGCATGAGACAGAACAAAGCCAGCTTGAACGCACCATTGCTGATATTTCTCAAGAAGTTTTGGATTTTGAAATGCGCTCTGAACAAATCATCCGTGCAGGACGGTCGGGTTATAGTGGATTAAATTTAAACCAGTACGGCGTTGTCTTGCCTTGACGTACTATTTGTAATGTCTGCGGCTTCGTCTCCTTGTCCTGATTTAAATTTAATCCACTATATATAGCAATACCGAACGTCGAAGTCGGACAGCAGGTTGATCCTTCCAAACTGCTCTTGAGCATTGTTCCCGAACATACCGAGCTATATGCCCATCTGTATATTCCAGCAGTGCAGCAGGCTTTATCAAGCCGAAAGACAAGGTTGTCCTACGTTATCAGGCATATCCCTATCAAAAATTTGGACTTGCTTCCGGCAGTGTCGTATCAGTTGCAAAAACGGCACTGGGCAGGCAGGAATTATCGGGATTGGGTATGGTGTCCTCCGATTTGGCGAAGAGCAACGAACCTGTTTATCTTGTGAAAATAAAACCCGACAAACCACAACCATCACTGTATACGGTGAGGAAAAACTGCTACAAATCGGCATGACTTTGGAAGCAGACATCCTGCACGAGAAACGGCGATTGTATGAATGGGTATTAGAGCCAATTTACAGTATGTCGGGCAGGTTGTAAGGCTTGAGGTTGAAAGATAAAAAGTCGTCTGAAAACTTTTCAGACGACAACCTCTGTAAAATTTGAAAAAATTTCTGATCTACCATCCAAAAAAGGAAGTATTTTGTTTAAAAAAATTATGAGATTCTTTGTTACCAGCTTCATGGCGTACTTCATTATCAGTTTTATTTTTAAAGACAGTACGGAGAATGTACCGACAGGTTCTTGGGCAATTTTTATTATTAAAGGTGTTGTTTTTGTAGGTACATTCTTTTTAATAACTTGGCAAGAAGGAGGATTCAAAGAACCCGACACCAAAGACAGAAACAAAGACTAATCCCTGTTATTTTTCAATTATTACTAGAGAGATTCGAATAAAAGAATTAACGCCAAACGAATTAAAATTAGTCGTCGGTGGCGATAAGATCACCGATACCGCAGGACAAGTCGCCAAAGATGGCGCAAGTGGCGCAGGTTTAGGTTCAATCATCAACAATGCTCGTGGTGCAGACGCTGCGCGAGGAGCCAGAATTGGCGGTGGGCTTATGCTTGCATGGTCTGGTGGAACGGCAATTGGAGAATACCTATACAGTATTCCTGAAGTACGGGAAGCCGCTATCGGTATGTGGGAATCCATCGATATTAATTATTTTGGAGGTAAATTAGCGGGAGGAGGATGCAACTGCGGTTCAAGCTGTAAATGCGTAAAATAAATTTCAGTTAATTTATTATTCTAATCATGCGGAACGTCTAGCTGACATCGTATTGAATGAAACAGAATCAGAGGCTACGCCGGATGTAGGCATTCCTGATATTTCAGACGACATCGAAATCTCAGTGGAAAATGTTTCTTTCCGTTATGCCGATAACGAGCCATATGTTTTACAAAACGTCAGTTTCAAGATCGGACGTGGTGAATCGCTTGCGTTAATCGGACGATCGGGCTGCGGCAAATCGACATCTTTGGATATTTTAAGCGGCAATCTACCTCCCAAATCAGGCAAAGTTATGATAAATGGGCATGATATTTACAGCTTACCGCCACGTTTTATCCGCAATTTGAGTGCGATGGTCAGGCAGGACGATGTTTTATTTGCTGGCTCAATTGCAGAGAATATCTGTTTTTTCGATACGGAATCGGATAGAGGAAAAATCGAACGTTGCTCCCGCCTTGCTATGATTCACGAAGAAATCTCCGCCATGCCTATGGGCTATGAAACCTTGATCGGCGATATGGGCAGCGCACTGTCAGGCGGACAAAAACAACGCATCGTATTGGCTCGTGCCTTATATTGCGAACCGAAAATCCTATTTTTAGATGAAGCAACCAGCCATTTGGATATTGCCAATGAAAAAGCAGTCAATGCAAACTTGAATGGCTTGTCTATCATAAAAATTATGGCGGCACACAGAAAGGAAACGGTGGAATCAGCAGATAGGAAAATGTCTTTAGGATAAAAATACAGTTTCAAAAACACTCAAGACTGCTGCCGGTTTTTCGCCTGCGCGTCAAACTCAGCCAGCGTCATGTTCAAAGTCTGCAAACACGGCGTCATCACCGCATCGACGGCTTGGTTCACATGGTCCCTTCCCAAAGGCGACGGACGGTAAACAAAGAGCTTGAAGAGTTCGTTCAACTCAATCGAATCCGCCCCCGTTTTCAACACCCAGCCCTGACGGCCGTTGTAGATATAACCGTGTCGCGCCAGCTTTTCCAGAAGCTCGCCCAATTCATCGTAGCCCATATTGATATGTCGTCTGAACTCCTGAACAGGCAAGGCTTTACCCTCTTTTTGCGCCGCATCCAAAAGCAGCAGGATTTTCAACACATCATCAAACCGCCCTCGCGCATCGAATCCCCTGCGGAACGCATCGCCCTGCCAATAAGACAGCGACGAAGTCAACACCGCGCCGCCCAACACCAGCGTCCACAGCAAATTCAGCCACACCAAGAAAAACGGTACGGCGGCAAAAGCCCCGTAAATCGAGCGGTAGCCGTCGAAATTGCCCATATACCAAGCAAACAGGAAACGCGCCGTCTCCAAGCAAAACGCCGTGACCAAAGCCCCGATAAACGCATGACGCCCAGGCACGAAGCGGTTGGGCACAAAACGGTACAGCCCCCACAGCAAAAGCGTGGCAAAAAACAGCGTACCCAAGGTTTGCAGTAACCCCACCACCCATTGCGGCGCAAACGAAGCCAGCGCAGAATCCTGCACCGACCCGACCATAAAAGAAATCCCCACGCCCAAAGACAGCGGCCCAAAAGTCAGCAACGCCCAATACACCAAAAACTGCATCATCCAAGGCCGCTGCGTATTGACCCGCCAAATGCGGTTAAACGTATTGTCAATCGTCCGAATCAGCATCAGCGACGTCACCACCAGCATCACACTACCGATCGCCGTCAACTTTCCCGCCTGATCGCGAAACGCATTGATATAATCAAACACCATGCCCGCACCCTGCGGCACAATAGTCTGATTGACGAAAGCAACAAAAGAGTCCGACCAACGGTCGAACACAGGGAAAATCGAAGCGACCGCCACCATCACCGTCAACACCGGCACCAAAGCCAGAAGCGTCGTAAACGTCATACTTGCCGCAGCCTGCGGCACACGCTCCTCATCGAAACGCCGGACCACAAACCACGCAAAAGCAAACGCCTTACTGTCCGACAAACCTTGCCACCATTCAAAAACGGCATAATCTTTCCCGAAAAATAACCAATTAAAAATAAAAAAACAGAAAACGCCACAGCGCACTCTACGTCGTCTGAAAACACAGCTTCAACAGCCAAACACCGATTTTCAACCAACCCCATTGTAACGGAATACCCAAATGAACCCAAATCCCCTCAAAATCCTCGTCCTCTACTACTCCCAAAACGGCAGCACCCTCAACCTCGCCCGCCAAATCGCACGCGGCATCGAAAGCGTCGCGGGCTGCGAAGCCGTATTGCGCACCGTCCCCAAAGTCTCCACCGTCTGCGAAGCCATCGAAAAAGACATTCCCGACAGCGGCGCACCCTACGCCGCCGCCGAAGACCTCAAAACCTGCGCCGCCCTCGCCCTAGGCAGCCCCACCCGCTTCGGCAACATGGCAGCCGCCATGAAATACTTCATCGACGGCACCATCCCCCAATGGCTCGGCGCAGAACTCGCCGGCAAACCCGCCACCGTCTTCACCAGCACCTCCTCCCAACACGGCGGACAAGAAACGACCCTGCTCACCATGATGCTCCCCCTCTTGCACCACGGCATGATTATCAGCGGCATCCCCTACACCGAATCCGCCCTTAGCAACACCCAAAGCGGCGGCACCCCCTACGGCGCGTCCCACGTCGCCGGACACGATGGCAAACCCGTCCTGACCGCCGAAGAAAACGACATCGCCTTCGCGCAAGGCAAACGGCTGGCGGAACTCCGCCGTCAAGTTGGCATAAAGCGGATAGCTCAGCAATCCAATCTGCCGCAAACTAAAAGGTCGTCTGAAAACCTGATTTCCAAGTTTTCAGACGACCTCGTCCATGTTTATCGGCTTTTCCCCGTTTACAGCCTATCTGCCATCCTTCTGACGGATAAAGGCATCGGCTTTGGCGCGGCGTTCGGTTTCTTCGGCAACAGTTTTACGCAGCAATTCATCAACGGGAATACCTCGGCGCGGCGCTTCTTCTTCCGCATACTGTTTTATCTTACTGTCCATATACGCCTCTACTTGTCGGCGCAAACGGTCGCGTTCTTCACGGCTGTAGAAACCAGTAGCGTTGTTTACAGTATTTCCAGGAGAATACTGAAACATGAACATGCACAAAAAACACCCGTCTCACCCCGCACCACCGCCAAGCCATTTGGCTGGCCTACACGCAGGGGA
>CAKMQH010000011.1 GCA_927911515.1 uncultured Neisseria sp. | reverse complement strand
TGATGTCGTTGCCGTATCCGCCATCGAGCAGGTCGTTTCCTTCGCCGCCTTGTAGAACGTCATTCCGCTACCTCCGTAAAGATAGTCGCGATCATCGCCGCCCATCAGCAGATCGTTACCGTCCAATGCCGTGTAGCGTGTCACTTCCACGCCCACCGCTTAGCGGTTGTTACCGTTGTTGCCTATTAGGGTGTTATTTGAGTTGTTACCGAAACCGTAGTGGTTACCGTAGCCTGTCAGTGTCAGGTTTTCGACGTGTGTAGGTAAGGTAAAGTCCGTATCAGCATAAACCGTATCGTTGCCTTCATATCCATATTCAACGATAGTGTCACCTGCGTTTTTACTGTGATAAATATCGTTGCCTAAGCCGCCGTAGAATACAGTATGTCCGAGACTGCCATATAAAACGTCATCACGGGTCGTGCCTTTAATGACGACGGATTCATTGTTTGCTACGTTATAGTATAAAGGGTGCAATGTATTGGCCATAATGGCTCTCCTTGTGAACAAGTTGCTAGGAAAAAATAGATATAAATATCTATTTGACATTTATAGGTTTTTTCTTGTATGTTTGATGCTGATTGTATCGAGAAATAAAAATAATGCAAAAGATATAATAATTTATATTATTGTTTTTTATATTAATTTAAAATATGAAATAATATTGAATAGTATTTTAATGTCGAGAGGGTGAAAAAACGAAAAGGTCGCCTGAAAACTGATTTTCAGACGACCTTTTTGTTGCTATCTGTAACGAATCATGCTTTATGTGTCGTTTCCCAGTAAAGGCAGATTCGTTTTAAATGGTCTGTTCTTTTTAGCAAATCTTTAGCCGATGATATTGGATGGGCCCAACCATAGTTCTTGGTTGCTCTCAAATTTGGCAAATACAATATTACTGAATGTTCCTGCTGCATGATAAGCAAGAGTTTTGTCCACTGAATCGAAGATGAGATAAGAACTGTCGTAGTTGTGGTAAGAGTGAGTATAAGAGCGGTAAAACAGCATCTCTGACCAACTCAAATTTTCGCTGCCGCCACTCAACAGCGGACGTATAGCAGATAGGTCGAGTTTGTCCATATTAGGGTCAAAGTCGAGTACACGATCTATGCTTCCATCATGGATATCTGATGGGGTAAAGGCGATGGTGTCTCTGCCTGCACCTGTGACGATGGTATTGCTACCCGTTCCTCCTGCAAGATAGTCATCGCCGTTTCCACCGTTGAGGTAATCATGTCCATTGCCACCTAATAGTCTGTCATTACCATCTCCACCGTTGAGGTGGTCATTTCCATTGCCGCCTGACAGTGTGTCGTTGCCGCTCATGCCGTACAGGAAATCATTGCCGTTATGACCGCTCAAATGATTATGGCCGTCGTTGCCTGTCAGGAAATTGTCACCATGGTTACCAATACCGTTGATGTTGCTGCTGCCTGTCAAAGTCAGGTTTTCAACATTTGCTGAGACGGTGTAGGAAACGCTACTGTAAACGGTATCGGTACCTTCTCCCGGTTGCTCGATAACTTTGTCATTTACATTGTCCACATGATAGACATCATTTCCGTCCCCACCGCTCATGCGGTCTGTATCGGTGCCGCCGTATAAAATATCGTTACCGTTTCCACCATCAAGTACGTCGTGGTCTCGATCACCATATAAAATGTCATCTCCGTTACCTCCGTAAAGAGAGTCGTTATCATCACCACCGATCAGAAGGTCGTCACCATCCATACCGTAGAGCTTGTCTGCCCCCCAACCACCGTCCAAGAGGTTGTTGCCGCTGTTGCCTATCAGGGTGTTGTTGAAAAAGTTACCGAAGCCGTTGAGGTTGCCATTGCCTGTCAGTATCAAGCTTTCAACTGCAGAGCCGTGTTTTATCTCGTAGGAAACGCTACTGTAAATGGTATCGTTACCTTCTCCAGCCCGTTCGGAAACGATATCGGCCACATTATCTACATAGTAAATGTCATCCCCATCTTCGCCGCTCATACCGTCTACGCCACTGCCACCGTCTAAAGTGTCATCGCCATCTCCGCCCCAGAGATTGTCGCTGCCATCTCCGCCCTCGATCCGGTCGTTGTTATTTCCACCATAGAGCCAGTCCGTTTCTCCACCTCCTTGTAGAACGTCATCTCCATCACCTCCGTAAAGATGGTCGATACCATCATCGCCCATCAGCTGGTCGTCACCGGCCATACCGTAGAGATAGTCACTTCCACGACCACCGCTCAAGCGGTTGTTGCCGCTATTTCCCGTCAGTGTGTTATCAGAGTCGTTGCCAAATCCAGAGGTGTCGCTGTCGCCTGTCAGTGTTAATTTTTCGACGTTGGCTGGGGCAGTGTAGGAAACGCTACTGTAAATGGTATCGGTACCTTCTCCACTATATTCGATAACTGTATCGTTTACATTATCTACATAGTAACTATCATTCCGTGTCTGCCGCTCATGCTGTCTGCGCCACTACCGCCGTATAATTTGTCATCGCCGTGTCCGCCATCGAGCAGGTCGTCATCTTCGTCGCCTTGTAGAAAGTCATCTCCGTTACCTCCGTAAAGATAGTCGCGATCATTGCCGCCTATCAGTTGGTCGTTGCCGTCCATACCGTAGAGCTTGTCACTTCCGTTACCGCCGCTCAAGCGGTTGTTGCCTTTGTTGCCTGTCAGAATATTGTTGGAGTTGTTGCCAAATCCAAAGGTGTTGCCGTCGCCTTCCAGTGTCAGGTTTTCGACGTGGTTTGGTAAGGCAAAGTTTGTACTGGCATAAACCGTATCGGTGCCTTCATGTGCATATTCAACAATGGTGTCGCCTGCGTTCTTACTGTAATAAATATCGTTGCCCAAGCCGCCGTAAAATGTGGTATGCCCGAGACTGCCATGTAAAACGTCATTACGGGGCGTTCCTTTAAGGACGACGGGTTTATTATTTGCTGCGTTGCCGGGTAAAGAGTGCAATGTATTGGCCATGATGGCTTTCCTTGAGAACAAGTTGCTGGGGAAAATAAATAACGCTATCTATTTGACATTAAAAGATTTTTTCTTTTTTTGGTACGATGTTGATTGTATCGGGGAATAAAATACTGGGAAAGATATAATAAATTATATTATTGTTTTGTTTATTAATTTAAAATAAGAAATGATATTTAATAGTATTCTAATTAACTGCCGATTGTATGGTGGTCTTTCAGTTGATCAAGCTACTGCCGGAGCAGAATTACAAAAAACGCTTGCTTTAGACTGAAGTCCAAAGTATAAACTGCTGTCATCTAGTCATTTTGTTAATGAATTAAAGAGAAAAAATAATGGAAATCAAACAAACCAATTCAACTATCAAATCTCGTGCTGCGGTAGCATTCGCCCCAAATCAACCCTTACAAATTGTGGAAATCGATGTAGAAATGCCCCGCAAAGGCGAGGTGTTAATCCGCAATACCCATACGGGCGTGTGTCATACTGATGCATTTACATTATCAGGAAGCGATCCTGAAGGCGTATTCCCTGCGGTGCTTGGACATGAAGGTGCGGGTGTGGTCGTTGCTGTGGGCGAAGGTGTGTCAAGTGTAAAACCGGGTGATCACGTCATTCCTCTTTACACCGCTGAATGTGGCGAATGTGAGTTTTGCCGTTCAGGTAAAACCAACTTATGCGTTGCGGTACGTGAGACGCAAGGTAAAGGCTTAATGCCGGACGGCACGACGCGTTTTTCTTATCAGGGTCAGCCGATCTATCACTATATGGGTTGTTCGACTTTCAGTGAATACTCTGTTGTTGCGGAAGTTTCATTGGCGAAAATCAACCCCGAAGCCAACCACGAACAAGTATGTTTGCTCGGCTGTGGCGTTACTACAGGTATTGGTGCGGTACATAATACGGCAAAAGTGCAAGAAGGCGACTCTGTGGCGGTGTTTGGCTTGGGGGCGATTGGTTTGGCTGTGGTGCAAGGTGCGCGTCAAGCCAAAGCGGGCCGCATTATTGCCATTGATACCAATCCCGCAAAATTCGAGTTGGCAAAACACTTCGGTGCAACTGATTGTTTAAACCCAAACGATTACGATAAACCAATCAAAGATGTGTTGTTAGACATCAATAAATGGGGCATTGACCACACTTTTGAATGTATCGGCAACGTAAACGTAATGCGTCAAGCATTAGAAAGTGCACACCGTGGTTGGGGACAATCCATTATCATCGGCGTAGCAGGTGTAGGACAAGAAATTTCAACTCGTCCGTTCCAGTTGGTAACAGGTCGTGTTTGGAAAGGCTCGGCATTTGGTGGCGTGAAAGGCCGCTCTGAACTTCCGAAAATGGTCGAAGATTCAATGAAAGGCGATATCGAGTTAGAACCATTTGTAACCCACACACTGACACTCGATCAAATCAATGAAGCCTTTGATTTAATGCACGAAGGTAAATCGATCCGCGCTGTTATTCATTACTAAGGCCCGAGATGAAACTGATTGAACAACATCAAATTTTCGGCGGTTCGCAACAAGTTTGGGCACATCATGCCCAAACGCTGCAATGCGAAATGAAATTTGCAGTCTATTTGCCGGATAATCAGGAGAATCGACCGCTTGGTGTGATTTATTGGCTTTCCGGCTTGACTTGTACTGAACAAAATTTCATTACCAAATCAGGCTTTCAGCGTTATGCTGCTGAACATCAAGTGATTGTAGTTGCCCCCGATACCAGCCCTCGCGGAGAGCAAGTGCCGAACGATGCTGCTTATGATTTAGGGCAAGGTGCAGGCTTTTATCTTAATGCGACCGAGCAGCCTTGGGCGATGAATTATCAAATGTATGATTATATTTTGAACGAGTTGCCCCGTCTGATTAAGGAAAATTTTCCTACCAACGGCAAATGTTCCATTATGGGACATTCAATGGGTGGACACGGTGCATTGGTATTGGCATTGCGAAACCGGGAACGTTATCAAAGTGTTTCAGCTTTTTCGCCTATTTTGTCGCCAAGCCTTGTGCCTTGGGGGGAGAAAGCTTTTTCTGCTTATTTGGGAAAAGATCGTGAAAAATGGCAGCAATATGACGCCGGCTCGCTCATTCAACAAGGCTATAAAGTGCAAGGTATGCGCATTGATCAGGGCTTAGAAGATGAGTTTTTGCCAACACAATTACGTACCGAAGATTTTATTGAAACCTGTCGTGCGGCAAATCAGCCGATAGATGTGCGCTTTCACAAAGGCTACGATCATAGCTATTACTTCATCGCCAGTTTTTATTGGTGAGCATATTGCGTATCATGCGGCATTTTTGAAGTAAGCCAAAGAAGTGATTCGTGAATCGATTAAACGTTGAAGTGAACGTTAATTTTTTATGTTAATGAATTAAAAAGGCATCGGATTGATGCCTTTTGTTTTTATAAATGATGAAAAGTGCTATTAAAATCAGCTACCTCCTAGAATCATCATGAGGAGACCTTTACAAAATTTCCTCACTCATTCTACTTAAATATCCCCCCCATTCCAATTCAAACCATTGTTGAGAGATAAAAAACGAAAAGGTCGTCTGAAAACCTGTTTTCAGACGACCTTTTATTGTTATCTATAACGGATCGTGCTTTATGTAGTTTCACAGCAAAAGCAACTGCAAAAATATGCTGGGAATGTTTCTGTATGTCTTGTCAGGAAAAGGAAGAATGATACTGAGTTTGCTAGAAAATAGTTAGGTGATGCAAACTGGAGAATACGTTAAATTTTAGATATAAAAATTCAGACGACCTTGGGGCGTTTCAAAGGTCGTTCTGAAAAATACAAATTCCGCTATAAACCGCAAGTTTTTTGGCTTGTTCGCCAAAAATATTGATGATTTTGCGTTCAGGTTTAGATGGGGTGATTTTGATTTCGCTTTCGTCTTCTTCGCTGCCGTCGGAGTAGCGTTCGGGCATTTTTTCACTGTCAAACGCCAAGTCGCCGCCGTGTTTCAAGGTTTGACCGCGTTCCAAGCCGACGAAGTCGAAAAGCTCTGGGTCGGCAAGATGTGAAGGAACGACGTTTTGCAGAGCGGAGAACATGGATTCGATACGGCCGGGGAAGCGTTTGTCCCAATCGCGCAGCATATCGCCGATGACTTGGCGTTGCAGGTTGGGCTGCGAGCCGCAAAGGTTGCACGGGATAATCGGGAATTGCTTCAGTTCGGCGTATTTGATCAAATCTTTTTCTTTCACATACGCCAGCGGTCGGATGACGATGTGTTCGCCGTTGTCGCTCACCAGTTTGGGCGGCATGGCTTTGAGTTTGCCGCCGTAAAACATATTTAAAAACATGGTGGCGAGGATGTCGTCGCGGTGGTGTCCCAAGGCGATTTTGGTGCAGCCCAATTCTTTTGCGGTGCGGTAGAGAATTCCGCGACGCAGGCGGCTGCATAATGAACAAGTTGTTTTGCCTTCGTTCAACACGCGTTTGACGGTCGAGTAGGTGTCTTCTTCGACGATTTTATACGGCACGCCTATGCTTTCAAGATAGGTCGGCAACACTTCTTCGGGGAAGCCTGGCTGCTTTTTGGTCAAGATTGACGGCAACCAGCTCGAAATCAATCGGTGCGCTAGCTTGGAGCTGGCGCAGGATGTCTAATAGGGCGTAGCTGTCTTTGCCACCGGAGAGGCAGACCATGATTTTGTCGCCCGGCTCGATCATGTTGAAATCGTTAATCGCGTCGCCGACGGCGTGGCGCAGGCGTTTGTTGAGTTTGTTGTTTTCTAATTCTTGCTTGGTTTTTTTGGACATGGCGGTTTGTACTTTGAAATAAGGAAAAATTTAAGGGCGGTATTGTACCGCAAAAATCGTTTGGAAACCGCATATTAGAAAAAGAATAGGGGCAGATTTAGATTTGAAGCACAATATTTTTCTCAATAGAAGGATGTGTGTCTAGGAAGGATTTCTCTGTTGTGTTGAGAGTGGGGGGAGGATAGGGTAAATGAATTGATAAAACAGGAGGATGATGACAATGAGTATGATGCCGTTTTTGAATGAGAGAAGCCGGCTTCTGTGGGATACAGAAACCGGCTTGTATGAAACGTCTGAACAGTTGTTTATAGATACCTAAAACTTAGAAATAACTTCTTTTCAGACGACCTTTTGTTTCCATCAGGGCAATTAACGGCTGCGTTCGATAAAACGGTAATAGGTTTCGCCGTCTTGGACGTAACCCAATTCCACACGGGCAATTTCAGAAATCGCTTCTTGACCGTTCGCCAAATCATCGACTTCCGCAGCAAGGAACTGGTTGCGCAAAGTGAGCGTCTGGTTTTTCTCCTCCTGTACGGAAAGTTGTTCCTGCAATTCTTCCGTATGCCCGATACTGCCTTTCCCGAACCAAAGGCTGTATTGGCAGTAAGCGAGCGCGATGGATAAAACAACAGTTACCCACTTCATACATCAATACCTTTTCTTATTTGCCCAGTTGATAGAATGCGGCTTTGCCGGGGTAGTAGGCAGCTTCTGCCAATTCTTCCTCAATGCGTAGCAGTTGGTTGTATTTCGCCATGCGGTCGGAACGGCTCAATGAACCGGTTTTGATTTGCATGCAGTTGGTAGCGACTGCCAAGTCGGCGATGGTGCTATCTTCGGTTTCACCGGAACGATGACTCATTACGCTGGCGTAACGGCTGCGTTTTGCCAAGTCAACCGCTTGCAAGGTTTCGCTTAAAGTACCGATTTGGTTCACTTTGACCAGCAATGCGTTTGCCACGCCTTTTTCGATGCCTTGGGCAAGGATTTTCGGATTGGTTACGAACAAGTCATCGCCGACCAGTTGTACTTTGTTGCCGAGTTTTTCGGTAAGGAGTTTCCAGCCTTCCCAGTCGTTTTCATCCATACCATCTTCGATGGAGATAATCGGGAATTCGTTAACCAGGCCTTCGAGGTATTCGGCAAATTCTGCGCTGGTGTAAGAACGGCCTTCGGCTTCCAAGTGGTATTTGCCGTCTTTGTAGAACTCGCTGGATGCGCAGTCCAAAGCAAACAATACGTCATCGCCCGCTTTGTAGCCGGCGGCTTCGGTTGCTTCAACCATCAGTTGCAAAGCTTCTTTGTGGCTGTTCAGGTTAGGTGCAAAACCGCCTTCATCGCCGACAGTAGTCGGGAAGCCTTTACCGTCGCACAGTTTTTTCAACGCGTGGAAAATTTCGGCACCGCAGCGCAGGGCTTCACGGAAAGATTTCGCGCCGACAGGCATAATCATAAATTCTTGAATGTTCAAGCTGTTATTGGCATGTTCGCCACCGTTGATAACGTTCATCATCGGAACAGGCAAAGCCATAGGACCAGCGCCGCCCAAGTAACGGTAAAGCGGCAGGCCTGAATCTTCGGCAGCGGCGCGGGCAACAGCCATAGAAACCGCCAAAGTAGCGTTCGCACCCAAATTGCCTTTGTTTTCAGTGCCGTCCAGCTCGATCATGATTTTGTCGATGTAGGATTGTTCGTTGGCATCGATACCGATCAGGGCTTGGGCAATTTGGTTGTTGACGTGTTCAACTGCTTTCAATACGCCTTTACCCAAGTAACGGGATTTGTCGCCGTCGCGAAGTTCCAAAGCTTCTTTTTGACCAGTAGAAGCACCGCTCGGTACAGCGGCACGGCCCATTACGCCGGACTCCAGCAATACATCGCATTCTACGGTAGGGTTGCCGCGTGAATCTAAAATCTCGCGAGCAAAAATATCAACGATTGCGCTCATGAATATTCTCCAAATGAGGATAAAAAAGAAAAGTAGCTTTGTTACATTTCAGACGACCTGTGAGTATCGCTGAAAGCACATCAACGGCGATTATACCGATGGTGGCGCCAAAACTGCTATGAAACCGACTGTAAGTTTGTTTCACGTCAACATCGGTTTGAACAGGGAGCAATATATGCTCAAACAGCCCCGTATTCTAACAGTTTTTGAGATTTTAGGGCAGGGTCTTGCTGTAAAGGCTTGGTTTGGAAGGTCGTCTGAAAAAAACGAAAATTTGTTTCAATTGTCAGGTTTCTAATTGATGGCATAATAGTTATTTAGGCTGGAATTTAATTGAGCGTTCTGATTTTCAAAAAAAATTGAATTTTTTTATTTAAGTTTACATAGAAAGAGATGATATGATGCCGATGGGTTAAGGTTGGAATAAGGGATAAAGAATAAAATAAAAAAAATGATAAGCTGGAAAATAGGGATTTATATAAAATTTATATGGACATCAGTTATGTGGAAGCCAATAGAGATCTTGTTTGATGAGCCTGATGATGAAGGTTTATCTTATATCTATTTTGATTTGGGAGATTTTCATTACTTCACTTTAACCTTCAATCAAAACGAAGACGATAAAATCTATTTTGAGTTTAATGAAAAAACTTTTCAATTGAGAGTAATGATGTTGCTTATAATTTAATTAATCACGTTTTATCTTTTGATTTTGGGAAAGATATTCAGAAATCTCTGAAAATTAAAAAACACATCGAAATTGATATAGACGAAAGCATTAATATGATTGCATTTAGGAAAACACTGGAAAATATTTTTATGGCTAAGGAAGTATAGATGATTTTCTATATTTTTAAGAAATAGTTGCAAGGTAAAATATGATGATTAAAGGCTTATAGATAAAACCAGTGCTTGTATAGTAGATTAACTTTAAACCAGTACGACGTTATCTCGCCTTGCCGTACTATCTGTACTGTCTGCGGCTTCGTCACCTTGTCCTGATTTAAATTTAATCCACTATATTGTGAATAAGAGGTCGTCTGAATATTTTCAGTAATCTTGCTGGTTTTGAATATGGACATGCCTTATGAATTTTTATAAAATTCGTGCATCATTTTTAACAAGGTTTATGTATGAAGAAAATATTATTAGGCGCTTTCATTGCATCAGTGTATATACCTATTGCACTGGCTGATACCTGCGAAGCACCAAAATTGACCGGTAGAGAAGGTTACAGCACGGTTTCTTGCCTTAATGAAGAAGGCTTGTCTATGGTTACTAAGCCGAGTAACAAGAATACTTCTGATTTATATGGTTTTGTCAATCGACAAGGGAAAGTTGTTGTTCCTTTCAAATATGCTGTTGCCCGTGATTTTTCTGAAGGATTGGCAGCAGTATGTAAAATAGTAGGAAAATCAGATCAGCTTTTATGCGGCTACATCAACGCTAGTGGTAAAGAAGTGATTCCTTTGAAATTTGAGGATTTGCCTGATGATTTTGTACAAGGTATTGCTCCTGCCAAACAAAAAGGCAAATGGGGTTTTATTGATACAAAGGGCAAAGTTGTCATCCCATTTCAATATGATAAAGCTGATTCATTTAGCGAAGGATTGGCTGCGGTTGTCACTGCTGATACAGATAAATATGGCTATATCAATACAAAGGTGAGATGGTTATTCCAACAAAATATGAAAAGGCTTTTTATTTTAATGAGGGTGTAGCTGCTGTTCAGATTCTTGATAAATGGGGTTATATCGATAAAAGAAATCAGTGGGTAATTCCTGCGCGATATAAAAGTGCTTATAATTTTGAGGATGGTATGGCAAGGGTTTCACAAAATGATAAATACGGTTATATCGATAAAAAGGGAAAGGTAGTTATCCCTTTTAAATATACGTATCTAGGTTCATTGAGTGAAGGTTTGATTGGTGCAGAATTAAACGGCAAATTCGGCTATTTAGATAAAACCGGCAAAGTAATCATACCGTTCAAATTTGGTACTTTCAATAATTTCCAAAATGGTGTGGCACTTGTTAATATGAAGAATATATTTAAAGACGAAGATTATAGTGAGGATGAATTCTTTTATATTGATAAGCAAGGCAAACCGGTTGAAGTGGAATAACAATTTTTGAATGTGATGCAATTAAGGTCGTCTGAAACTTTCAGAGACCTTTGTTCACTTGATCTTAGCGGTGATAGTTTGGTGCTTCTTTAGTAATCTGAACGTCGTGAACGTGCGATTCACTCATGCCTGCGGAGGTGATTTCCACAAATTCCGCTTTCTCGTGCATTTCTGCGATGTTGGCGCAGCCCAAATAGCCCATGCTGGAACGCAGGCCGCCGGTCAGTTGGTGGATGATGTTCACAATCGGACCTTTGTAGGGAACGCGGCCTTCGATACCTTCGGGGACGTATTTGTCGGTGCTGTCAGTTTTATCTTGGAAGTAGCGGTCGGCGGAGCCTTGGCTCATTGCTCCCAAAGAACCCATGCCGCGGTAGGATTTGTACGAGCGACCTTGGTAGAGTTCGATTTCGCCCGGTGCTTCTTCTGTACCGGCAAACATACCGCCAAGCATGACGCTGTATGCGCCTGCTGCCAGAGCTTTGGCGATGTCGCCTGAAAAGCGGATGCCGCCGTCGGCAATCAGCGGAACGCCGGTGCCTTTGAGGGCTTCGGCAACGTTGTGAATGGCGGTCAGTTGCGGCACGCCTACGCCCGCAACGATACGGGTGGTACAAATCGAACCTGGTCCGATACCGACTTTGATGGCATCTGCTCCTGCTGCGACCAAATCCAAAGCGGCTTTGGCGGTTGCGATATTGCCGCCGATGACTTGGATGTGCGGATAGGTTTCTTTCACCCATTTCACGCGTTCGATAACGCCTTGGCTATGGCCGTGCGCAGTATCGACGACAATGACATCGACTCCTGCTCCAACCAAGGCTTTTACGCGCTCTTCAGTGTCGCCCCCTGTGCCGACTGCCGCGCCTACGCGCAAACGGCCTTCGGAGTCTTTATTGGCATTTGGAAATTCGGTGGTTTTTAAAATATCTTTTACGGTAATCAAGCCTTTAAGCTCGTCTTTTTCATTCAAGACCAAAACGCGCTCGACTTTGTGTTCGTGCATCAGTTCGCGTGCTTCGTCGATACTTGTGCCTTCGGGACGGTAACCAAGCGTTCCACGCGGGGTCATGATGGCCGGAAACGGGCAGGTCGAGACGGTTTTCAAAACGCAGGTCGCGGTTGGTAACGATACCGACCACTTTGCCGTTTTCAACGACGGGCAGACCGGACATTTTGCGTTTGCGTTGCGCGCGCATTTCCAATACTTCGCGGATAAGCGTCGTCGGCGCAACCGTAATAGGGTCTTTCACTACGCCGCTCTCATGGCGTTTCACTTTGGAAACGGCACGCGCCTGCATTTCGGGCGTCATGTTTTTATGGATAATGCCGATACCGCCTTCTTGCGCCATGGAAATGGCGAGGCGTGCTTCAGTAACGGTGTCCATTGCGGCGGAAAGTAAGGGGAGGTTGAGCGTGATTTCGCGGGTGAGCTTGGTTTGAAGTTTAACGTCTCGTGGCAGCACGGTTGAGTGTGCAGGAACCAACAAAACATCGTCGAAAGTATAGGCTTTTTCTACGATACGCATGATGCTCAGTCTTTCAGTTTGTGCAAGATGCACGGCATTATAACACCCGCTAAGATTTGTTGACAGCGGATTGTCTGCAATTTGAGATTATTTTTTTACGACACCATTGCAATGCATATTTTTGAATTAATATGACATATTTTTTAAAATCAAGTAGAATAGGGTCGTCTGAAAACACGTTTACGATGAAAACAATATGAAAAAATCATCTTTATCCTTATTTTTGGTGGGCGTTTTGTATGCTGCCGGAGCAGTGGCCGGAAATAACGTTTATACATGGAAAAGCGGCAGTGGCAGCACCAGCTACTCCGATACCCCTAACCGCTTGCAGCCGGAACGTTCGAATATTGTGAATATTCGCACTCGTAATGTGACGCCTGCGGTTGCCAAGCCGGAAAATGCCCAAGAAGGGACGCTGTCAGAACAGCAAGCCAAGCTGAACGAGAAAATTTTGGCGCAGAATAAGCAGGTTGAGGAGCAGAATAAGAAGGTTGAAGAAGCAAACCGCCAAAATAAAGAAGACAATTGCCGGATTGCCCGCGTAAACCGTCAGTTTGCGGAAAGTGCGCGTACGGCTAATCGTGATGATTTGATTAAGCAATACCAAGGCGATATTAATAAATATTGCAATTGATTGTATCAAAAGAAAAATAAGGCATATGGTTGTAACCGTATGCCTTATTTTTTAGCTTTCTCTAGTATGGCTGTTCATTGAACAGGGTTAATCTATCGGTAATGGTGTATTGGCAAAATATCGGGTTCAGTTGTGATTTTGCTGCGTCATGTATTCCAAGGCGTGTTGTGCAAGCGTATTGCCTTGGGCGGCGGCTTTTTCAAACCAAGATTTTGCCTGGGTAAAGTTTTGGGTTACCCCTTGTCCGTTTTCGTATAAAACGCCTAAGTTGTTTTGGGCGTTGGCATTGCCTTGTTCTGCCGCTTTTTGTACCAATATTTTGCCTTGGGATAATTTTGGGTAACGCCTTGTCCCTCTGCATACATGATGCCTAAATTATATTGCGCTTTGGCGTTGCCTTTCTTGGCGGCTTTTTCAAACCATGACTTGGCAAGTTTATAGTCTTGGCCTACGCCTTCGCCTGAGTAATACATCAAACCCAAGTAAAATTGCGCACTGTCTTCCCCTTGGTCTGCTGCTTTGTGAAACCAAGTTTTTGCCTGTATATAGTCTTGTGGAACGCCTATACCGGCATAGTGAATGATGCCTAAATTAAACGCTGCTTCTGCATTGCCCTGTTCGGCTGCCTTTTCCCACCAAAATTTGGCTTGGCGATAGTCTTGTGCTGTTCCTTGACCTTCGTAATAAATGATTCCAAGATTGAATTGCGCTTCGGCGTTGTCGTTGTGCGCTGCTTTTTCAAACCAGTATTTAGCCTGCTCGTAATCCTGCGTCGTGCCGATGCCTTTTGCGTACATAGTGCCTAAATCAAGCTGAGAGCGGGTGTCCCCCTGTTTCGCCATTTCTTGAATCAATCGGAAGGCTTGGTTTTCACTGTTTTGAGAGATATTGTGACGCGGGGTGTAATGTGGTTTTGCCGCATAAGCCTGCATTCCTGAGATGGAAAGCAGGATGGTTAGGATAAGTGTTTTAGACGTAATGTTCATGACTATAAAATATAATTGGTATTAGGAGAGTCGATTGTCTATATTAACTTGTCTTAAAAATGAAGTAAATCAAATATGGACGATTTGAACAATATAGGGATGAAAGGTCGTCTGAAATTGCCACAATTCCCCAAATCCCGATAAAATCGTCCTTCATAACCATATTTTTAGATTTTTAGGACACGCCGTGCAAGGACTTGATTATTGCCGTCAGAAGGCAGAAGAAAGCCGCTCCAGTTTTTTGTCGGGCTTCCGTTTCCTACCGCAGGAAAAGCGGGATGCGATAACGGTTTTGTATGCTTTTTGCCGCGAATTGGACGATGTGGTCGATGACTGTTCCGATCCGAATGTGGCACAGGCGACGCTGAACTGGTGGCGCGGCGATTTGGACAAGGTATTCGGCGGGGTGATGCCGGAGCATCCGGTTAATCAGGCTTTGCGGCAGATAAAGGAAACCTTCAAGCTGCCGAAATATGAATTGGAAGCCTTAATCGACGGGATGCAGATGGATTTGGTTCAGGCGCGTTACGGCAGTTTTGAAGAGTTGAAACTGTATTGCCACCGCGTCGCCGGCGTCGTCGGCTGCCTGATTGCTCGGATTTTGGGATTTTCAGACGACCGAACGTTGGAATACGCCGATAAAATGGGCCTTGCGCTGCAACTGACGAACATTATCCGCGATGTCGGCGAGGATGCGCGCAACGGTCGGATTTACCTTCCGATGGAGGAAATGCAGCGGTTTGACGTGCCTGCAAGCGTGATTATGCAGTGTAAGCCGACGGATAATTTTGCCGAACTGATGCGCTTTCAAGTTTCACGCGCCCGTGAGACTTATCGTGAGGCGATGTCGCTGTTGCCCGCCGCCGATAAAAAATCCCAAAAAGTCGGGTTAGTGATGGCGGCGATTTATTACGCACTGTTGAACGAAATCGACCGCGATGGCGCACAAAAACGTTTTGACTTATAAAATTGCCATTCCTTCGCCGCGCAAAAAAGCGTATTGCCCTGAAAACCTGGTTATTCGGATTTAAGCCATGAACACTCCGCATCTTCGCCCGAAAATTGCCATCATCGGGGCAGGCTGGGCAGGTTTGTCTGCTGCAGTGTCGTTGGCGCGCCGTGCCGATGTTACTGTGTTTGAAGCCGGTCGGCAGGCGGGCGGACGGGCGCGTATTTTGGCTGGAAACGCTGACGGATTCAGCTTTTTGGACAATGGGCAGCATATTTTGCTTGGCGCGTATCGCGGCGTATTGACGCTGATAGAACACATCGGTGCCGACCTTGAGGCTGCTTTTTGCCGTTTGCCCCTGCAATGGCATATGTATGAGGGTTTGCAGTTTCAAAGTACGAACCTTCCTTCGCCGCTGCATATTTTGACCGGCATATTGCGTGCTAAAAATATTTCGTTTTCGCTGAAAATCAGGCTGTTATTCGATATGACTGCGTTGCAGCGTTACGCACGCGGCAAGCGTGCTGATTTGGCTGTTGCTCAATGGCTGCGGCAGC
>CAKMQH010000010.1 GCA_927911515.1 uncultured Neisseria sp. | reverse complement strand
CTTTTCTTTTAATAAAAGGTAGTGGCTGAAGACATCTTATTATTTTATGGCTAGGGATAAACAAAGGTCGTTCTGAATTTTCAGAGACCTTCATCTGTTTTAATCGGCAAATACGTTGTCTTTTCCTAATAACCATTCTTTGCCGAATCGGAAACTCGTTTTAAAAAATCAGATGGCTTTAGCGGCGGCGACCAAAACCGCGATTCATTGGACGGCGATGGTTGGACGGCTGCTGGGTGGTTTGACGGTAACGTTGTTGTTGCGCCGCTTGTTGTTGTGCAGGTAGGCTGCGGGTATTGAGTTGCTGGCTGGTACGGCTGTTAGGACGCGCGGTTTGATAATAATTGGCGCGGGCGCGTTGGGCAATCGGGCTGTTTTGATTGCGCGCTTGTGTGAATTTGTTTGCCAGCGCATTACCGATGAATGCGCCTGCCGCTGTACCAACCAAGCTTTGCAGCAGCCAGCTGCCAGTGGATTGGTCGTAAATATATTGTTGTCCGTCTGTTCCGGTCACAGGCTGACCATTGTTACCGTTGGCTTGTGCTTCGGCAGGAATGGTATCTTTCACACCTTCCGGCGTGAGTTGGTAAATCGTATTGTCTTGTTGTTGGGCAAGTTGCTGCTGAAGCGCTTCGATTTGTTTTTGCTGCTGCTCAAGCTGGGCTTGGGTGTTGTCTTTGCAGGCGGCAAGAGCAAGTGAGGAAAGTGCGGCTAAGGCAATGAGTTTTTTCATTTTTTTATCCTTTTTTGAAGTGGTATTGTCCAAGCCGAGCGTTATCGGCAAACTGCGCGTCAATATACTGCGCCTTGCCGTGGTATATGGTGCAAATTTGATTTTTATCAAGTGCGTCAAAATGGTTTACAAAGGCAGGCGGGAAAGTTTGGCTGCGAAAGCAAGGCTGTTGGCAATCAGGCTGCCATGATTTTCCATTTCGTGTTCGGTTTCAACAATCAGCAAGTTGTCAGGACGGCGGGCATGCAGGCTCATATGCATTTGAGCGGGGGTAAATGGAAGATGATGGCGTTTGGCAAAAGCTTGGGCACGTTGGTTGGCGGTTTTCAACATCGGCAACAGCGTGATATCCAAATGAAAACGTTGCACACCCAATACCAAGATACGCGCGGCAAAAAAGTCGGCTTCTTCCGTAAAGACAGCAGGGCTGCCTGCTTCAAAATCGTGTCTTTCCACGGCAATCAAAGTGGCAACCATACGGATTTGCGGAATCAATGCCTCGCTGATCAGCGTATCTGCGCTGCCCGGCAAAGTTTGGGGATTTGATGTGTGGTGATGGCTGTTGCCGTCAACAATCATTTGACAGCGGTGTAAAGGAAGCATTTTTGTTTGGGCGTTTATGGACGGGGTCATGGCTGTAATCCTGATTCAGTTGTGGGTTATTTCACATTTCAATTGATGCGGCCATGTACAGGTAACAAAAAAGCCGCTCCAATGAGGCGGCTCTGATTTGCGTATCCCTATCTCTAATCTGTTTCAGACAAGCGCAAAAAAGTACCGCACGTTTGTGTGGTACCAATAGAAGAAAGCAGATGAACGGTGCGCTGTTTGCATGACAGAATACATAAAATAATGGATTAGATAATGTACGCAGTTTAAAACAAAAATTCTAAATATTTCAAGAGCAGCAAGGAAAATAACACAAAAATATTTATAACCTATTATTATTCATAAGATTTTATTTCATATTAAAAACACAAACGCTCGATATTCAGCCATTAACAAGGCAGAAAAATCAGTTCTTATTACTTAAAAACTTAAAAGAAAAACGGCATATCCGGAAAGATATGCGTTTATGGGTGCAGGGACTGCTATATTTGGCAGTGGTTTGTGTTTTAGTCCTCTTGCGCCGCTGTTTGCAGGTAGTTCGGCAAACCGACTTTGCCGATCAGTTCCTGCTGGGTTTCGAGCCAGTCGATGTGTTCTTCGTTGATGTCTTTTTTGTTTTTCCAACAAATCACGGCTAACGTAGTCTTGCTGTTGTTCCGCGATGGCGATGGCAGCAACGAGGGCATCGTGTTTTTCCTGTTCTTTTGTCAAATCGCAGGACAGGATTTCCTCGGTTGATTCGCCGATAAGCAGTTTGCCCAATTCTTGCAGGTTAGGCAGGCCTTCCAAGAATAAAATACGTTCGATTAAATCGTCTGCGGATTTCATTTCGCGGATGGATTGTTTGAAGAAGTGTTCGCCCAATTCTTCAAAGCCCCAGTTTTTCAAAATGCGGGCATGAAGGAAATATTGGTTGATGGTAACCAAGAGCAAGCCCAAGTTTTTATTCAATTCGCGGATAACTAAGCGATCGCCTTTCATTTTCAGCTCCTTATATACGCTTAATTACAGTTGGCTTTGGTAGTAGTTGCCTTCGCCGACGAGTTCGATCAGGCGCAGTTGTTGTTCCAGCCAGTGCGCGTGATCTTCTTCAGTGTCTTTCAATTGGGCTATCATCAAATCACGGGTAACGTAGTCTTGTGCTTCTTCGCACAGTTTGATACCTTTTTTCAACGCATCGCGTACTTCGTATTCGGTGTTCAAGTCCGCTTTCAGGCAGGAGATCACGTCGGTACCGATGTTCAGTTCGGCACGGGTCATTTTAGGTGTACCGCCCAACATCAGGATACGGCGGATGAAGTCTTCGGCGTGAGTGGTTTCTTCTTCCATCTCATGATTCAGACGTTCGAACAGTTTGGTGTAGCCCCATTCGGAGTACAGGCGTGAGTGGATGAAGTATTGATCGCGTGCAGCCAGCTCGCCGGACAACAGTTCGTTCATATAATCGATAACAGATTGATTGCCTTGCATAATTTTTTCTCTTTCTTTGGAGTTATTAAAGTCTCTAAAAGACAGGTTGCTTGTCGTTTCTTGATGACTGAATTGTATGAAAAAGTCTGATACTTGACAAATTTTCTATTTAAAATACAAACAATTATCAAAAGAAACAGTGAGCCTAAAAGGTCGTCTGAAAATTCAATATTTTGTTTTATATAGATATTTGTTGCCATTGGTATTAAGAATCCATTTCATCATTCAAAAATATTTACACTCTTTAACCATAAACAAAAGCAAATACATTACAAAACCCAATCAAATTTTATTATTAATTATTCTCAAATGCCTTTACCGCCAAACTATGCCGCCATACGCCTGAACGAATCACATTCAAGCCAAAACAAAAAACCTACCGATTCAAATTTAACCTACTGTCCACCGTCCGATAAGATGAACCGTGATATAATTGCGAGTTACTTTTTGATAAAAAATCATTTGAAATACATATCACCATGAAACAAATTCGCAACATCGCCATCATCGCCCACGTCGACCACGGCAAAACCACATTAGTTGACCAACTGCTGCGCCAATCTGGTACATTCCGCGCCAACCAGCAGGTTGACGAGCGCGTGATGGACAGCAACGACATTGAAAAAGAACGCGGTATCACCATCCTCGCCAAAAACACCGCCATCGATTACGAAGGCTACCACATCAACATCGTCGACACTCCGGGACACGCCGACTTCGGCGGAGAAGTGGAGCGCGTTTTGGGCATGGTGGACTGCGTCGTATTGTTGGTGGATGCGCAGGAAGGTCCGATGCCGCAAACCCGTTTCGTGACCAAAAAAGCTTGGCTTTGGGACTTGGAAACCGAATCGTCGTCATCAATAAAATTGACAAACCGTCCGCCCGTCCGAGCTGGGTCATCGACCAAACTTTTGAACTCTTCGACAACTTGGGCGCAACCGACGAGCAGTTGGACTTCCCGATTGTCTACGCTTCCGGCCTGTCCGGTTTCGCCAAATTGGAAGAAACCGACGAGAGCAACGACATGCGTCCGCTGTTCGACACCATCTTGAAACACACGCCCGCACCGAGCGGCAGCGCGGACGAAACACTGCAACTGCAAATTTCCCAACTCGACTACGACAACTACACTGGCCGCCTCGGCATCGGCCGTATCTTGAACGGACGTATCAAGCCCGGTCAGGTCGTTGCCGTCATGAACCACGACCAGCAAATCGCCCAAGGCCGCATCAACCAGCTTTTAGGTTTCAAAGGCTTGGAACGCGTGCCGCTTGAAGAAGCCGAAGCCGGCGACATCGTGATTATTCCGGTATCGAAGACATCGGTATCGGCGTGACCATTACCGACAAAGACAATCCAAAAGGCTTGCCGATGTTGAGCGTGGACGAACCGACGCTGACGATGGACTTTATGGTAAACACCAGCCCGCTGGCGGGGACCGAAGGCAAATTCGTGACCAGCCGCCAAATCCGCGACCGCCTGCAAAAAGAATTGCTGACCAACGTCGCCCTGCGCGTGGAAGATACCGCCGATGCCGACGTGTTCCGCGTATCTGGACGCGGTGAACTGCACCTGACCATTTTGCTGGAAAACATGCGCCGCGAAGGCTATGAACTGGCAGTCGGCAAACCGCGCGTCGTTTACCGCGACATCGACGGTCAAAAATGCGAACCTTATGAAAACCTGACCGTGGACGTGCCTGACGACAACCAAGGCGCAATCATGGAAGAACTCGGTCGCCGCCGCGGCGAACTGACCAATATGGAAAGCGACGGCAATGGCCGTACCCGCCTCGAATACCATATTCCGGCACGCGGCTTAATCGGTTTCCAAGGCGAGTTCATGACCCTGACGCGCGGTGTCGGTCTGATGAGCCATGTGTTCGACGACTACGCGCCCGTAAAACCCGATATGCCCGGCCGCCACAACGGCGTACTGGTTTCCCAAGAACAAGGCGAAGCCGTCGCTTATGCCTTGTGGAACTTGGAAGACCGCGGTCGTATGTTCGTATCGCCCAACGACAAAATCTACGAAGGCATGATTATCGGTATCCACAGCCGAGAAAACGATTTGGTCGTCAACCCGCTCAAAGGCAAAAAACTTACCAACGTCCGCGCCAGCGGTACCGACGAAGCTGTGCGCCTGACTACGCCGATCAAGCTGACGCTGGAAGGTGCGGTCGAGTTTATCGACGATGACGAACTCGTTGAAATCACGCCGCAATCCATCCGCCTGCGCAAACGTTACCTGAGCGAACTGGAACGCCGCCGCCATTTTAAAAAGCTGGATTGATCCAACTGGCCTGTTGATGAAATGAAAAAAGGTCGTCTGAAAATTTTCAGACGACCTTTTATTGTTTGCTATCTGTTCTTGTACAAACTTGCCGTTTTATAGTGGATTAACTTTAAACCAGTACGGCGTTGCCTCGCCTTAGCTCAAAGAGAACGATTCTCTAAGGTGCTGAAGCACCGAGTGAATCGGTTCCGTACTATCTGTACTGTCTGCGACTTCGTCGCCTCGTCCTGATTTAAATTTAATCCACTATAACCTCTGGGCAAGCCAGCCTCATTCGCAGGAAAAATTTCACAGGAAAAATAGGGAGTGGTCAGATTTGGTTTCAATCATAAAGCCCGCCAATCAGACTAACTCAACCGTGCCCACTATTTGTTTTTGCCGTATTTATCATGCAGGCTTCGGATTTCTTCTTTCAACCATTCATCCCAATCGGGGCGCAGGCGGCAGAGCTCTTTATTCCAATACAGACAGTCCCAAGCCATGCTGCGCGAGGCTTCGGTATTGCGCTCGAACATTCGGGCAACAAAAGGTTCGAGCGTTTGCGCGCTTTTGAACATACCGCCGTATTCTCCGTAAGTGCGGCAGGTTTCGGGATGGAGCATTTCCATCAGCGTTTCGATTTCGCCTTGCAACGCAAGCCATGAACCGTTTGACTCGTCCAGTCCAAGTACATCGCGTAACCAATGTTTGATGTTTTCCAAACCTTGAAAACGCGGGTCATGCCACAGCAGGCGTAGGGTAGCGAGCTGACTTTCTGCTTCCGTCTGACCTTGTGGGTTTTCATGATCAAAAAGGGAAACGAGTTCGTACAAGGCACGGTTGCGCTGTTTCTCCGGCAGCGCAAGTAAAATGTCGCAGACTTGTTCGGGAGTCTGCCAAAGTGGAAGTTTGGAAAGAGTCATGGGCTTGAGGTCGTCTGAAAATCAATGGACGTCAACCAGATGGCCGGTTCATATACTTTTCACGACGAAGCTGCTTTTGAATTAAAAATATGAAAATCGACGAAAGGTCGTCTGAAAGCCGATTTCAGACGACCTTTCTGATTTAAACCATCAACCGCAATATCGGCAATCCAATATATCTTTGCGGATGTCGTTCAGCAGGAAGGCTGCGGTGTCTTCATCTTCCGCCTGTACGAAGACAAAGAGTCGGGCGATGATTTTGCCGATGAAAACTTTTTGCAGGGCGCAGGCATCGGTCAGGGTGTGTTCCTGCAGGAAGCTGCGGATATCTTCGGGCAAAGTGTAGTCGCGGGCAACGGCGGCAAAGCGGGCATCGGTTTGCAGGCGGGCCAGCAGGGTTTGGTTTTTGTCCAACTTAATGCCTGCTTCTTTTTCTTCGGCGGTGGCGCGAACGAACTGGTCGTAAATTTCGGCATAAAGCATATCGTTCGGACCTTCAAAAATCGTGAAGGGGCGGATGTCGATAGCGATGTTGCTGGCGGTGTGTCCGCGTTCAAAACCCTTCGCGCCCAAGAGTTTTTGCAACATTTGGGCAGCGGCGTAGGTGTATTCCGTGGCGAGGGTTTTGATGATGTTTGCCTCCATCAATTGATGGGCAACGGGGGCAACGGGCGAAACGGAATGGCAGACGTAACGGTAAAGGATTTCGGAAACCTGATGGCGGCGTTGGATTTCGCGGCGTTCGTAATCGACGAATTTGATGTCGTTGCGGACGTATTGGTTCAAGTTTTCAAGGATGTATTCCATGATACCGTGTGTCATGCCGATCAGTTGCAGGCGGCTGCGGATAAAGATGTTTTGGAACGCGCGCAAGCCGGCGGCATCGCTCTGGGAGAGTTTCATGACGGCGGCGGCGGGCATTTCGGCGTCAATGCGGTTGACGGCGTAACGGACGGCGCGCAGACCTTCGGACGTCAGGGCTTCGTAGCGGATGTATTCTTTGGGAACGAGCAGCAGGTTGATGACTTTGGAGAGTTTGCCGTTTTTGCGCTCTTTGGCGGCAACAAGGAGGAAGTCGCTTTGCGAGTTGCCCTGCCAGTATTTCGCGGCATTGACGTAAATGGTTTGATCGTCGGTATATTCGTAGTAGGACTGCATTTCGCGGGCGATTGCCGCGCCGGAGGTTTCGGGCTCGGTAATGCCCAAACCGCCGCCCTCGCCTTTGAAAATCATGTCCAAGCCTTGCGCGATTTGCGCTTCGTCGCCGAATTCCTGCAAAGGCTGCAACACCAGCGCGCCTTCGATACCGGTACGCAGGGTAACGGGTACGCCGTAATGCCCCGCAATCCGCAGGACTTCTTGGATTTCAAACTGGCTGCCCTTGCGGCCGCCGTGTTTTTTGTCGAGGAAGGGCAACAGCAAACCCGCCTGCTTCAAGGCAAGCCATTTGTCTTCAGGCAGGTACTGCATGAGGTTGAGGTCGTCTGAAAAAATGCGGCGGAATGCGGATTCGATATGCTTTAAAAAAGCAGCCGTGTCCATAGTTGACGGCTGCGCGCTTGATTCGGTGTGTGTCATCATGATTCTCGGTTAATCGGCAGTTATTAGAGTTTAGAGCTAAATTTCTAGGATTTATACCACAAACCCGTTTAAGCGACAATGATTATCAAGTATGACCGGATTTTCAGCGTGCAAACGCATGATTACGCCGCCCCGATAAACCGATACGGTGCTACCATAGCGCAAAACACCGCCGGAACACTGCCATGTATTCACAACACAGCGAACGCCATTTCAGCAACCGCAACAACTGGCTGCGCGCGAGCGTATTGGGCGCGAACGACGGCCTGATTTCCACCGCTTCGCTGCTGACGGGCGTTGCTGCCGCCGCACCCGATTTCCAAACCCTGCTGCTGACCGGCGTTTCCGCCCTAATCGGCGGCGCGGTCTCAATGGCGGCGGGGGAATACGTTTCCGTATCCAGCCAGTCTGACACGGAAAAAGCCGACTTGCACAAAGAACGCCACGAATTGGAAGCTAACCCAGATGCCGAACTTGCAGAACTGACCGAAATATACCGCCGCCGCGGTTTGTCCGACGCGCTTGCCACCGAAGTCGCACAGGCATTGATGGAACACGACGCGCTCTCCGCCCATGCCCGCGACGAAATCGGCATCACCGAAACCTCCGCCACCAAACCCATGCAGGCCGCACTTGCCTCCGCCGGTTCGTTCTGCGCCGGCGCCATACTGCCGCTGCTGGTCGCGCTGACCGCTCCCGCCGCCCTTATCCCTACGCTGGCGGCAACTACTTTATGCGGACTCGCCGCGCTGGGTTACGCCTCCGCCAAACTCGGCGGCGCACCCGTCGCTCCCGCCGTCTTGCGCGTGTGCCTGTGGGGCGTGGCGGCGTTGGCGGTTACGGGTATGATCGGCAAACTGGCGGGGGTAGCGGTTTGAACAAGGTCTCTGAAAACTTGTAGCAAACCCGCCATACCGGTTTTCAGACGACCTTTTTGACAATCAGCGGTTCTCTATGTTTTTAT
This sequence comes from uncultured Neisseria sp., assembly GCA_927911515.1. Classification (GTDB taxonomy): domain Bacteria; phylum Pseudomonadota; class Gammaproteobacteria; order Burkholderiales; family Neisseriaceae; genus Neisseria. The sequence goes on along the minus strand of CAKMQH010000010.1, from coordinate 356 downwards.
AGAAAACGGCTTATGAAAAAAATCCTCTAAATTCTGTCGTAAGGAATTTAGAGGATTTTTGGTTTTATAGTGGATTAACTTTAAACCAGTACGGCGTTGCCTCGCCTTGCCGTACTATCTGTACTATCTGCGGCTTCGTCGCCTTGTCCTGATTTAAATTTAATCCACTATAGGATGGCGTTTTTACAAATTCGCCTATACGGCTTATTTCGTCTTCGAATTTTCCAAAAACTCATCGCTCACTTCATTGAACTTGTCGGTACTGTCCAAAATTTTCTCGTTGTTTTCGTCTAATTGCTCTTCATCTTCTTCCGAACCGTGTTTGCCGGAAGCACGGATTTGAATCAGCTTTTTAT
>CAKMQH010000009.1 GCA_927911515.1 uncultured Neisseria sp. | reverse complement strand
AAATGTATGGAACTCGCGCTGCAAGACGCGGGCATTACGCCTGATAAAGTCGGCTACGTCAGCGGTCACGGTACGGCGACCGAAAAAGGCGACATCGCCGAAACGCTGGCGACCGAAGCCGTGTTCGGATTCATTCCCATGAGTTCGCAAAAAGCTATCTCGGCCATACGCTCGGCGCGTGCGGCGCGCTGGAAGCGTGGTTTACCATCGAAATGATGAACAGCGGCTGGTTTGCTCCGACCGTCAATCTGAACGACATTGACCCGCGCTGCGGCAAGGTGGACTATATTTTGAGCGGCGGTCGCGAAATTGAAACGGATTATGTAGTCAGCAACAATTTCGCTTTTGGCGGTGTGAATACTTCGCTGGTGTTCAAACGCTGGCGGGATGAAAACGCCTGATCGCAGCCGCGTTATCACAAATCAAAAAGGTCGTCTGAAACCGTTTGACTCAACGTTTTCAGACGACCTTTTTAGCGTGTCCAAAGCTATATCACGAAGTCCAGCAGATAAAAGTCTTCTTTGCCCACACCGCATTCAGGGCATTTCCAATCGTCGGGGATATCATCGAATTTGGTGCCGGGGGCGATGCCGTGTTCGGGGTCGCCGAGGTCTTCGTCGTAAATCCAGCCGCAAGGGCCGCACATGTATTGTGCCATGGTTTGTTCCTTCTGATGGTTGAGGTCGTCTGAAAACGGTTTGGGTAGGTTTCAGACGACCTTTTGTTTTCTGTTTCAAAACCTTATGCCGCTTCCAATGCCGCGATTTCTTTACGCAAGTGTTTCAACGCGGGGGTAACGATGGCGACGAACATGGCTTCGCGGACGCGGCGTTGGGCGGGGCTGCGCATGAGATAGCCTTTTGCACCCGCGTGTAAGGCGGCGGATTGGGCGGCGGCAAGCGTCAGCTCGGAGGCGGCGGCGCGCAGTTTCAGCGTGGCGAGGTTGTCGGGGGTGTTGTTCCACGCCAAGTCCGCCAGTTGCTCGGTTGTTTGCCATGCTTCGTCCAAAGCGGCTTTGAGGCTGTCGTAGCTGTCGTCGAGGTAGCTGTTGACATCGGCGTTGACGACGTTGGCGATGCGGATGATGCCGAGGCTGCCGTCGATTACGCCCGCACCGATGCCGATTTGCAGCAGGATAAAGCCGGACTTGATGGTGGAGATGTAGTCGGAGAACTGTTCGGGCGCGGCGATCACGTCTTCGTCAGGGATGAATACGTCTTTGAAGTTCAGGCTGAACGTGCGCGTGCCTTCGAGGGCGCAAAATTCGGGGCAGGCTTGCAGGGTTACGCCTTCCCATTGTCCGCCGGTGATGAACATGACGTAGCTGTCGCCGATTTGGGCAGTATTCGCCCAGATGTGGTCTTCACCGATGTTGGAGACCCACGGCAGCGCGCCGTTGACTGTGTAACCGCCGTCCACGCGCTCGGCTTGGAGGTTGTGTTTTTCAATGCCGGCGAGGTGTTTGACGGTATTGGACATACCCGTACCCGCCAATACTTTGCCTTGCAGGATGTCGGCGAGGTATTTGTCTTTGACGGCTTGGTTGGGCGTTTGGTGCAGATACCACGCGCAAGCCGCCTGACACCATGCGCTGAACGAGGTCGCGCCGCATTCTTTGCCGACTTCGCGCAGGACGGCGATTTGCGTCGCCAAACCTAAGCCGCTGCCGCCTTCCGCTTCCGTACCGACTGCACCGAATCCGCCGATGGCGCCGAGTTCGCGCATAAAATCTTCGGGATACAAACCATTGCGGTCGATTTCATCCACTAAGGGTTTGAGTTTGGCTTTGACGAGTTCGGCAACTTGAGACAATAAGGTTTCACGGTTCATGATCTTATCCTTGAAAATGTGTGAAGACGGCGCGGGAAGGGCGTTCCGTTTGAAAGGGGAAGTAGTCCGTTACAGGGACGGCATTTTTGAAAAAGGTCGTCTGAAAACGGGCAAATGGTTTGCCGACGCTTTTCAGAGACCTTGGGTCAGAATCAGGCGAACGCCTGCAATTCAGGGTTGATGTCTGTTTGCGCGACGTTGTTGACGTAGTTGCACAAAGTCGCCAAGGCAACGCCCATCACGACTTCGACAGCCTGCTGCTGGTTGTAGCCTGCGTCGAAGAAGGCTTTGAGTTCGGCATCGGATACCGCGCCTTTTTTCGCCATCACGGCTTGGGTAAACGCGGCGAGCGCGCCCAGTTTGGCATCGTCAAATTCGCCTGCTGCCAATGCGCGCGAGGCTTTGATGGATTGTTCGGACAGGAGTTTTTTCAGGGTTGCCAGTTTGGTGTGGCCTGCCACGCAGAAACCGCATTCGTTGGTACGGGCGGCGATGATTTGGATGACTTCGACTTCACCGGGAGTCAAGCTGTTGGCGGCGTTCAGTTTGCCGACTTCTTGATAGAACGCCAACGCTTCAGGCGCGTTTGCCAATACGCCGATGAGGTTGGGGATGAAGCCGTTGTTTTTCAGCGCGGCTTCGACGCGGGGTTTTGCTGCTTCGGGAGCGGTTTCGACGGTGTGTACGGTTAAGCGTGCCATATTTATACCTTTGTTTTCAGTGTATTGAACGGAATGTGGCATACTACTCTGATTGTCGTTTGACGGGAAAGACTGATTGGTTATGTGCTGCAAACCAAAAGTTATAAGCAAGAAAAGGTCGTCTGAAAACGCGGTTTCAACGGGTTTGAACCCGATGCGACGTTTTCAGACGACCTTTTATCGTGAACCGATTTATTCGGCTTGTTCTTTCAAAACGGCTTCAATCAATTCTTGCGCGCCGTCGTCCGCCAACTTTTTGGCGACTGCGCGTCCGAGTGCGTCGGCGTAGGCGGCGGGGCTTGCGCGTGCGCTGCAAGATTACCGAACCGCAGGGTGTCCGACCAGTCCGCGCAGGGTGAGCAGGCCGTTTTCTTTGGTGCAATACGCGGCAAGCGGCACTTGGCAGCTTCCGCCCAAAGCGCGGGCAAGGGCGCGTTCGGCGGTCACGCAGGCGTGTGTGACGTCGTGGTTTAAGGGTTTCAATACGTCCGAAAGGTCGGTGCGGTGTGCGGCGATTTCGATGCCCAACGCGCCTTGTCCTGCGGCGGGCAGGCTGTCAGCTTCGGAGAGAATCAGGCGGATGCGTTCGTCCAGTTCCAAACGTTGCAATCCGGCGGCGGCGAGGATGATGGCATCGTATTCGCCGTTGTCGAGTTTGGACAGGCGGGTTTGTACGTTGCCGCGCAGGGGCTTGATGACTAAGTGCGGATAGCGGGCGCGCAACTGGGCTTCGCGGCGCAGGCTGGATGTGCCGACGACGGCGCCTTTGGGCATTTCTTCCAAACGCGCATATTGGTTGGATACGAACGCGTCAAACGGATTGGCGCGCTCGCCGATGGCGGCAAGGGTGAAGCCTTCAGGCAAATCCATCGGCACGTCTTTAATCGAATGTACTGCCAAATCGGCGCGTCCGTCTTGCAAGGCTTGTTCCAGCTCTTTGATAAACAGGCCTTTGCCGCCGATTTTCGACAGGGTTTTGTCCAAAATCTGGTCGCCGCGCGTGGTCATGCCCAAGATTTCGACTTCGCAGTCGGGATACAGGGTTTTCAGACGACCTTGGATATGTTTTGCCTGCCACATGGCAAGCAGGCTTTCGCGGCTGGCGATAACGAGTTTTTTCGGGTTCATTTGCTGTTTCTGATTTTCTAATTCATGAGGCGGGAAGTTCGACAGTCTAACACAAACTTTCTACGGTAACTGCTTGACTGTACTTGCCCAAAGGACCAAATCCGTTGCCTTGGTTCTGTTCTTTGTTCAATACTTTTCCCTGAATGCAGACATTGTTCAGGGTAACGTTATATGAGCCGGAACTCAGGCGGTTCTTTTCTACTTGGTCCATCAGGCTTTCGCCGCCGTTGAGGAAATAGGTTTTACCATTGGCGGTAAATTCAGCCTGTTCGAGCGAATAATGGACTGTTCCTGTCATTTTGACCATATCGCCGCTGCTTTTTTCTGTCGTCGTTTCCGTCGGTCGGGCAGCCGACGTTTCGATTTTGTTTTGCGGGGAGCAGGCTGTCAGGGCAATCAGTATGGGAAAAAGAAATTTGTTCATTTGCAATTACCGTGGTTGAAGGGTATTCCGCTGAGAAGCTGTCAGAGAAAGTGTTGTACTATATCTATTGCAACGAAATAAACTATAATGTGTACCGGCATTGAAATGCCGATTTCGACAGACCGCAAGAAACGGAATACAGGGTCTGTCAGCATGATGTTAGTGCATACTGCCGTAAAATAAAACTTATTCTCTAAAAACATTTTAAACCCAACAGCCTTACAGCATGAAGCGCGCCAAAAAATATCCTTTCTTATCGTTGCAGCGGCAACGTTTCTGCCTGAATTTTGAAAACGCCTCAACCGCCGCCAATCTTCCAAGCGAACGCGATTTTTACCGCTGGGCATGGGCGGCGTTGAAAAACGAATACCGCCGCGCCGACATCAGCCTGATTCTTCTGGACGAAGAAGAAGCCCGCGCCTACAACCGCGATTACCGCGGCAAAGACTACGCCACCAATGTGTTGAGTTTTGCCTTGAACGAAGGCGAAATCCTGCCCGATCAGTTTTCAGACGAGCTTTGCGGCGATTTGATCATCTGCCCGCAAGTTGTCTTAAAAGAAGCAGCCGAGCAGGGCAAAACCGCCGAGCAGCACTTTGCCCACCTGACCATGCACGGCACGCTACACCTGATGGGCTACGACCACATAGAAGAGACTGAGGCCGAAGAAATGGAGGCGCTCGAAATCCGCCTGATGCAGGCGGCAGGTTATCCCAACCCCTACCAAGAGGACGAATACTGAAATGGACGACACCCGGTCGAAACCGACATTTTTTGAACGTTTGATTTCCCGAATTGCCGGCGAACCCGATTCCGCCGAAGACGTACTCAGCCTGCTGCGGCAGGCGCACGAGCAGGAAGTGTTTGACGCGGATACACTTTTGCGGCTGGAAAAAGTCCTCGACTTTTCCGACTTGGAAGTGCGCGATGCCATGATCACCCGCAGCCACATGAACGTTTTGAAAGAAAACGACAGCATCGAGCGCATCACCGCCTACGTCATCGAAACCGCCCATTCCCGCTTCCCCGTCATCGGTGAAGACAAAGACGAAGTCCTCGGCATTCTGCACGCCAAAGACCTGCTCAAATACATGTTCAATCCCGAGCAGTTCAACCTCAAATCCATCCTTCGTCCTGCCGTTTTCGTACCCGAAGGCAAATCACTGAACGCGCTTTTGAAAGAATTCCGCGAGCAGCGCAACCACATGGCTATCGTCATCGACGAATACGGCGGCACATCAGGTTTGGTAACCTTTGAAGACATCATCGAACAAATCGTTGGCGACATCGAAGACGAGTTTGACGAAGACGAAAGCGCGGACAACATCCACGCCGTTTCCACCGAACGCTGGCGTATCAACGCCGTAACCGAAATTGAAGACATCAACGCCTTTTTCGGTACGGATTACAGCAGCGAAGAAGCCGACAGCATCGGCGGGTTGGTCATTCAGGAATTGGGACACTTGCCCGTGCGCGGCGAAAAAGTCGTGATCGGCGGTTTGCAGTTCACCGTCGCCCGCGCCGACAACCGGCGGTTGCATACGCTGATGGCGACTAAGGTCAAATAACGGGATTCGTTCGACAATCAAAGACAAAGGTCGTCTGAAAACTTGGAAACAGGTTTGAACTGGCCCCCAAATCTTGGACACTCATAAAAGCCTTTTATTCAGGCGCTCTGTGCAAGCTGGGTTCTGTAATGCGACAGGACTCAGCTTTTTCAATTTCAAACTGCAACGCTCCCGGTTGTAGTAATCCATATAATCATCTATCTGCTTCATCAATTCGTCCACCGTCAATTCCCCTGCGTTATAGAAACACTCCGTCTTCAATACCGCAAAGAAGCTCTCCATCGGCGCATTGTCCCAACAGTTCACCTTACGCGACATGCTTTGAACCATGGAATGCTCCGCAAGCAATTCCCTATATCCCGACGTACGGTACAGCACGCCTTGGTCGGAATGAAGCATCGTTCCTTCGCCGGTCAGCCGGGGTGCGGCTTTTCGAGCATTTCCTTCACCATTTCGCTGTTAGCATTGCGGCTCATGGCGTAGGCGACGATTTCTCGGTTGAACAAGTCCAATATCGGCGAGAGGTAC
>CAKMQH010000008.1 GCA_927911515.1 uncultured Neisseria sp. | reverse complement strand
AATTTAAATCAGGACAAGGCGACGAAGCCGCAGACAGTACAGATAGTACGGCAAGGCGAGGCAACGCCGTACTGGTTTAAAGTTAATCCACTATAAAATAGAGCAGCGGCAGATTGTCCATCAATGCCCGACCTGCCGGAAAGGAGAAATACGAATATGAACCTGAAAAACCGCCATTTCCTGAAACTTTTAGACTTTACGCCCGAAGAAATCACCGCCTACCTCGACCTTGCCGCCGAGTTGAAAGCCGCCAAAAAGGCAGGGCGCGAAGTGCAGCGGATGAAAGGGAAGAACATCGCCCTGATTTTTGAAAAAACATCGACCCGCACCCGCTGCGCGTTTGAAGTCGCCGCGCGCGACCAAGGGGCGGGGGTGACTTATCTGGAGCCGTCCGCCAGCCAAATCGGGCATAAGGAAAGCATCAAAGACACCGCCCGCGTGTTGGGCAGGATGTACGACGGCATCGAATATCGCGGCTTCGGGCAGGACGTGGTCGAAGAATTGGCAAAATACGCCGGCGTGCCCGTGTTCAACGGCCTGACCAACGAGTTCCACCCCACCCAAATGCTTGCCGACGCGCTGACCATGCGCGAACACAGCGGCAAACCTTTGAACCAAACCGCGTTTGCCTACGTCGGCGACGCGCGTTACAACATGGCAAATTCGCTGCTGGTGTTGGGCGCGAAGCTCGGCATGGACGTGCGTATCGGCGCACCGAAAACCTTGTGGCCGTCTGAAAACATCGTCGCCGGCGCCCGCGCCGTCGCCGAAGAAACCGGCGGAAAGATTTTGCTCACCGAAAACGCGGAAGAAGCCGTAAAAGGCGCAGATTTTATCCATACCGACGTGTGGGTCAGCATGGGCGAGCCGAAAGAGGCGTGGCAGGAACGCATTGATTTATTGAAAGATTACCGCGTTACCCCCGAGCTGATGGCGGCATCGGGCAACCCGCAAGTCAAATTCATGCACTGCCTGCCCGCCTTCCACAACCGCGAAACCAAAGTCGGAGAATGGATTTACGAAACCTTCGGCTTAAACGGCGTGGAAGTAACGGAAGAAGTATTCGAAAGCCCCGCCAGCATCGTGTTCGACCAGGCGGAAAACCGGATGCACACGATTAAAGCGGTGATGGTGGCGGCGTTGGGGGATTGACGGCGTTTCTGTTTGAATCCATTAAAAAGGTCGTCTGAAAATCAATATAACGGGGTTTTCAGACGACCTTTTGCCTTTATATCCTTTATAATCACGTCCATCACATTTTTATCCGCGCGCCCCTCCAAGCGGCGACGGAGCAATACGCGGCAGAGGCATGGCGGGTTCAGTTTAAACGGGTTTGGCATGGCTCCGCCTGTCCTGATTGAAGTTTAATCCGCCATCCGAATACGCCGCCCATCCGAAAGGTTCGCATGACCACTTATTCCCTCTTCGTTACCTGCCCGCGCGGTCTCGAAGCCCCTTTATCCCAAGAACTCGAACAACTCAAATGCCAAGACATTCGCGCCGTTGACGGCGGCGTCGCGTGCAAAGGCGGTATGGAGCAGGTGTACCGCATCAACCTGCATTCGCGCACCGCCAGCCGCGTGTTGCTGCGCCTGACCAAAAGCGGCTACCGCAGCGAACAAGACATTTATAAAGCGGCGAAAAATATCCGCTGGACGGATTGGTTCGACTTAGAACAAACCTTCAAAGTCAAAGTAGAAGGCAAACGCGCCCAAGTCAAAAGTTTGGATTTCGTCGGGCTGAAAATCAAAGACGCCGTGTGCGACGTGTTCCGCGACGCTTGCGACGCGCGCCCCAGCGTCGGCAAAATCCGCCCCGATATCCGTATTCATGCCTTTATCGACGAGCGCGACATTCAAATTTTTTATCGACACGTCCGGCGAAGCCTTGTTCAAACGTGGCTATCGCCAAGACACGGGTGAAGCACCGATGCGCGAAAACTTGGCGGCGGGCTTGCTGCTGCTGGCAGGCTATGACGGCACGCAGCCTTTCCAAGACCCATTTTGCGGCAGCGGCACCATCGTCATCGAAGCCGCATGGATTGCCACCCGTCGCGCGCCCGGTTTGATGCGCCGTTTCGGGTTTGAAAAGCTGAAAAATTTTGATGCCGCCCTTTGGGAAAAGCTGCAACACGAAGCCGAAACGCAAATCCGCCCCGCGCCAGCCCCGATTTCAGGCAGCGACAACGACCGCCATATGATCCGCGCTGCCGTTGCCAACGCCCAAGCTGCCGAGGTGGACACGTTTGTCCGTTTTGAAGTCAAAGACGCGCAGGATACCCGTCCGAACGGGGAAGGCGGCATTTTGATTTCCAATCCGCCTTACGGCGTCCGCCTTGCCGAAGTCCAAGCCCTGCAAGCCCTTTACCCGCAGTTGGGCGCGTGGTTGAAACAGCATTACGCGGGCTGGCTGGCGGGAATGTTTACCGGCGACCGCGATATGCCGAAATTCATGCGCCTTTCACCCAAACGCAAAATCCCGCTCCACAACGGCAACTTAGACTGCCGCCTGTTTTTGATGGATATGGTCAAAGGGTCGAACCGATAAATACGGTTGAAGGTCGTCTGAAAAGCGGCGGCAACGCTGTTTCCGTTTTCAGACGACCTTTTTGTTTGGAAGAAATGCAAGCGATATAGTGGATTAACTTTAAATTAGGACAAGGCGACAAAGCCGCAGACAGTACAGATAGTACGGAACCGATTCACTTGGTGCTTCAGCACCTTAGAGAATCGTTCTCTGAAATTCGGACTGAGGTCGTCTGAATCACGATATCGAAAGGAAATAATATGATGAAACTCGTTGTTTTGAGCATTGCCGCCGCTACGGTTTTGGCAGCCTGCAATACGTCCGCCCAACAAGAAGCGCCGACAGTCGGCATGGCAAATCCGGCTTCTGAGTTTTGCGTGAAGCAGGGCGGGAAATTGGAAATGAAAAAAGACAAAGACGGCGGTGAATATGCGCTTTGCCATCTGCCGGACGGTACGGTCGTTGAAGAATGGGAATATTTCCGTCAGAACAATAAAAATTAACGTTTTGGGCATTCGGACGAGATGATGTTCTGATTGCCGCGTAAATATGATAAAGAAAGGTCGTCTGAAACCTTGTTTAAGGGTTTCAGAGACCTTTTGATGTGTTGGTGATGGAATCAGCTACGCGGTTTATCGGACTTCCAGTTTGGTCACGCCGCCCATGTAAGGCTGCAAAGCGGCAGGAATATTGATGCTGCCGTCGGCGTTTTGATGGTTTTCCAAAACCGCGACCAAAGTGCGGCCGACTGCCAAACCGGAGCCGTTCAAAGTGTGTACCAAGCGGTTTTTGCCGTTTTCGTCTTTGAAGCGTGCTTTCATGCGGCGGGCTTGGAAATCTTCGCAGTTGGAGCAGCTTGAGATTTCGCGGTAGGTATTTTGCGCGGGAACCCAAACTTCCAAGTCGTAGGTTTTGGTCGCGCCGAAGCCCATGTCGCCGGTACACAGGGTAATTACGCGGTAGGGCAGTTCCAAAGCCTTCAAAATATTTTCGGCGTGACCGACCATTTCTTCCAGCGCTTCGTATGATTTTTCGGGATGAACGATTTGTACCATTTCCACTTTGTCGAATTGGTGTTGGCGAATCAGACCGCGCACGTCTTTGCCGTATGCGCCCGCTTCGGAGCGGAAACATGGGGAATGGGCGGTCAGCTTCAGCGGTAAATCGCTGCCTGACACGATGCTGTCGGCAACGGTATTGGTCAGCGTCACTTCGGCGGTTGGAATCAGATATTGTGTTTTTTTGCTCTCGTCGCCGCCGCGGGTAACGTGGAACAAATCTTCTGCAAATTTAGGCAGTTGGCCCGTGCCTTGCAGGGTGGTGTCGTCCACGATGTAGGGCGTGTAATGCTCGGTGTAGCCGTGTTTCAGCGTGTGCGTATCGAGCATGAATTGCGCCAGCGCGCGGTGCAGGCGGGCGATTTGACCTTTCATGACGGTAAAGCGCGCACCGGACAGTTTCACGCCGCCTTCGAAATCCAAGCCCAAAGGTTCGCCCAAATCGACATGGTCTTTGATTTCAAAGTCAAATTCGCGCGGCGTGCCGACTTTGCGGACTTCGACGTTTTCGGTTTCGTCTTTACCGGCGGGTACGCTTTCGTGCGGCAGGTTGGGAATGCTCAACAACCATGCGTCCAATTCTTTCTGAACGGTATCCAAATCGGCGGCTGCCTGCTCCAAATCGGTTTTGATTTGGGCGACTTGATCCATGGCTGCCTGCGCCTCTTCGTGTTTACCCTGTCCTTTCAATGCGCCGATTTGTTTGGAAATGCTGTTGCGCGAGGCTTGCAGTTCTTCGGTTTTCACTTGGACGGCTTTGCGCTGCTCTTCCAAGGCATTGAAACGTGCGGTATCAAACTCGTAACCGCGCTGCGCCAAACGTTCGGCGACGGCTGCGGTATGGCTGCGGAGCTGTTGGATGTCTAACATTTTGTTCTCTCGGTAAGATTTGGAAATGGCGTCATTGTAAACCAAATTAAGGATATTTTCACAATGGAAGCGTTGGGCGGCGGGCTTTGCGGCAAACATGAAAAGGGTCGTCTGAAACGCCGGATTTAAGTTTTCAGACGACCTCGGACGGATTCGGATACGGTAAACCCGATGCCGTCGGATTTGTTTTTTCTATAGTGGATTAACTTTAAACCAGTACGGCGTTGCCTCGCCTTAGCTCAAAGAGAACGATTCTCTAAGGTGCTGAAGCACCAAGTGAATCGGTTCCGTACTATTTGTACTGTCTGCGGCTTCGTCGCCTTGTCCT
>CAKMQH010000007.1 GCA_927911515.1 uncultured Neisseria sp. | reverse complement strand
GGTTCGAACCCCACCGGACCCACCAATCAAATCAACGACTTGCGTAAGCTGGGCATTTTTTTCGAGTCGGCACTGTGTCCAATTTGTGTCTTTACATAGCCCGATACCGTCCAATACCTCGGCATGGGCTTGAAGATGTTCCGCCGACAAATGTGCGTAACGGCGTACCATCTCAACGCTTTCCCAACCACCCATCTCCTGTAAGGCGGACAACGGCACGCCAGACTGAACCAGCCAGCTTGCCCACGTGTGCCGAAGATCGTGCCAGCGGAAATCTGAAATTCCTGCCTTTTCCAAGGCGTTTTTCCAAATCCTCGAGCTGATGCTTTGAACTTTTCGTCCATTGGAATAAGTAAAGACAAATCGGGAATGCTTCCCCATCTGCCTTGATATTACCCCTATGGCCGTATCATTCAGGGCAACACCTATCGCCTTGCCTGATTTGCTTTCGTCAGGATGTATCCATGCGGTTCTTCCCGTCAAATCCACTTGCTGCCATTCCAAATCCAAAACATTGCGCTGGCGCAATCCCGTGGATAAGCTGAATATGACCATTTCGGCCATATAGTCGGGCAAGGAGGCAATCAATCTATTTGCCTCATCTTTCGTCAGCCAGCGGATCCGCCGTTTAGGCTCTCGATAAAGCGTCAGATGGGGAGCCCTTTCCAACCACCCCCATTCCTTGACGGCTTTGTTCAGTATGGCGCGAATCAGCGCAAGATAACGGTTTTTCGTGCTGTCGGAGCAGTTCTTTTTTGCGACGGTATCCATGATGAAATCACGGGTCAAGTGATGCAGGTAAACCCCGCGCAGTTCCGGCAGACCACGCAATCTGCACAAATCGTTCCCGATGCTTTTCTTGCTGCCATTCTCTTCAATCCATTTGACTGCGGCCTCCTCCCACAGCCGTTTCGGTTTTTCGTCAAAATGCTCATGCTGCCATAACTCGTATGTCAATTTATTGTGCAGCCTTTGCGCTTCCTGCTTGTTTTTAGTGCCAGCAGACTGTCTAATTCTGCGGCCGCTTTCTGTCCTAATATCGACGTAGTAAACGCCTTTTCGTAAGTAGATCGGCATTTTGCTTTGCTCCTGTGTTCGAGCGAAGCCTGCACCTGTTCATTTTCTTTTTGCATCAGGAAAACGTCAAGTGCGGCTTGGGTAATACAATAACGGCGGCCTGGTCGGCTGGCCTCTAGCATCCCTTTACGGATATATTGTCGGATGGTTTCGGCGTGGCATTTGCAGTATTCTGCTGCCTCTTCCACGGTGTAGGTTTTACTCATTCTGCCTCCCGCATCACTTCGAAAACTTTAAACGGCGCAGTTTCGGTCAACTGTTCCAGTTTTCTGAGTGCCAAATAGCGTTTGATACGCGGTTCGAGCATCAGATAGTATTCTTCATTGACATAAAAAAGCAGGCACATATCGTTGCCTGCTTCCGTCTGCACCGGTATCAGCCGGTAATGTGGATAATCTTCCTCTGCCGGAACTACAATGGAAGGTATCTTTACCGTACTGACGGGATTTTTCTTGTCAATCAGCATTGGTGCTTCCTTTTTTCTATTTCGTTTTGGAGTCGGTAAAAACCGCATACTTTTTCGGCTTTTTCAGCAAACGTTTGCTGCCAGCCTTTGGCAGACCTTGAACGACTCAGGGCAATGTTTGCCTCGTAAACGGCATCTTTAAATTCGATGATTAAAACCAACGGCCAACTGCCAATTCCTTCGGGCGGCTTTGCAAGCAGGGTCTTGTAACTTATCTCATCCACATCAACCTCCTCTCCAAATAACCCATCCCACTATCAGCAACACTGCCAGAGCTGCCGCCATAGTACAGACGACCAGTCGTTCCAGCCTTTTGACCAGCCGTTCGTTGGCTTCTTCCGTATCACGGGCGATACGTTGGGATACCGAACCATAGATTTTTTGTTCTGCCTCGGCAATCTGTCCGTTGGCATACTGCGCCAGCTCTGCCAGCAGTTGCTCTCGGTACTTTTCCAGCTTGGCAGCGGCAGCGGTAATATTGCCTTCACGGACGGAAAGTTCTTCCAAGAAGACCAGCCGTTCTTCCGTTTGCTGCCCCGCAAATGCGTCAAAGGCTTGGCGGAAAGACTGATCCTGCATCATCAACATGACGACGATAGGATCGTCTTCCGTCAGCCGCGTCCCCGAATGCCGGAAGACTTCAGCGACAATTTCGGCGGGCTTATTTTCCATCGTCCCCACCATTCAAAGCATTTGCCATCACTGGCAGGCTTTCCAGTTTGGAGAAAAGATCGCGCTTCACGTTCCGGAGTCGCTGTTTGGGCATAAACGTCATTTCTGTCGTAGCATCCACCTCGTCAAAAGTCAGATGCAGTTTGGTCATTTGTTCAATGTCTTTGCCGTACGTGTCGGGATTACGTTTTTCCACGCGCACAATACCGATAATGCGGTCTTTGTGTTTTTGGTAAACACCGAACTGTTCGAACGGTTTGCCAGCATTCTCCACTGCGCCATGGAACTCGTTCAGCCAAACTACTACTTCAGCGTCGACGTCGTTCAAAATCCGTCCCAAACTTTCGATGCAGTCAACCTGCGCCTGTCCGCCTTCAATCGGCACATGAAGAATCAGGCGCACACCTGATTCCCGCAGCAGTTCGGCGATGTTGTTTTCAGCGATATACGACATCAGTGGAATAAAAGTGTTGGAACCGGTATCAACAATGCCTATACCGTCTTTTTCCAAGAACTGCTCAACCAGTCCGTCAAAATTACGAATATCCACGTTGTTGTCCCGTGTCAGAATATTGATAACATGGACATTCAATGGCTTGTATCGGCTCAGTGTACGGTTGCTCGTGTCGGTATCGTAGCAATGAACTTCGACCTGATTGGCAGCCTTTGCCGCCACATATTGTGCGTATGAGGCGCAGCAAAAAGTTTTGCCACATCCGCCTTTACTCTGAACTATCAAATTTACTTCTTGCATATTTGTTCCAACCTTTCCTGATTGTCGTTTCGTTATAAAAAATACCGTTTTTACGGCCGTTTGGATTTTTTTACACATCAAAACCCGCTTTTCAAACGGACTTTGGTCTGTAAAAAGCCCTGCGGACAGGAGTTGCCCGCAGGGAAAGAGCGTGTCGGACATCAGGAAAGGGCTTGCCCGAACACAGGAGGAAATAACTTCCGAGATAATCTAACGAACATCAACCCAGCGTCCGCCATTTCGTTCATCGCCGACGTAGCGTACTTTGTCGCCTGCCGTCGTCAGGTTGTGATCGAAATAAGCCTTGCAATAACCCGGCTTGTCTGGGCGAATGTAGGTTTTCTTGACCGTTTGGCAGTTGTCCTCGACAACATATTTACGTCCCAAGCTGTATTTGGTCTTATGTTCGCAAACCTTTTCCAGCTTCGTATAGCGCATCATGCGGTTCAGCTCCTGCGCGTCGCAGCGACCCGCGCCCTCCGCAATCGCGTCTATCAAACCCGCCATTTCAGCGGTTTCCGAACTTGCCGGACACATTTTGAGAAAATTTCGCCGCGCTTTCAGCGTATCACCCATCTTTTTTATGCCTAATCGAAAAATAACGCTTAATCGACGGCGCACACTCGCTCGGACGGTCGCCCGAAGACAGGCACAAAACCGCCTCGCACGCCAAGCGAGTATCACCGTTCATCACATCGTCGGCAAAAGCCGCAGGAGCAGCCCCCAGTATGGCGGCAGCCAGTAAACCCAAATAAGATTTATTCATACACACACCTTTTTAAATACCGTCAAGCAGACGGCTATTGAAATTTTGAACGAAAAAAAGGATAATCTGCGTACCCCTACGAGATTATCCAATTCTCCCAAAGCCGCTTTTGAAAGAAAGCGGCTTTTTTATTGCCAAGCAACTGTTCGAACCTGAAACTTACGACCGTCCTGAACGATATTTACACATAAATCACTATTACCACGCATCAACAGGTCAACCTGCTTGGATGCAGCCTTCATGCTTTCATAAGTGCCAATCACAATTTGTTTGACGGGCTTACGGGGTTTTTTCATGTTGCTTCCTTTCATTCGTTTGAATTAAATTTGTCATTTGCATACTTGCCTATATAATATAAATGATGGAATCATTTTCATTAATTTGCTTACTAATGATTTGCAGTTCTAATTTTCTATTATATGAAAGTGCAGTTCCATATAGCTTCAATTGCACTTCATCTAACTCTGATAACCGTTTTCCATTCAGCTCTCGAATTTGATCTCTCAATTCTTCCATTTTTCCTTCATCTAAACGCATATCAATAACTCCATCTAGTTTTTAAACATCTAATACCCACATACAAACAAGTGCAATATAACTCAAGATAATAAATGGACTTGCTGTAAGAAAAGTTATCAGGTTTGCCGTATATATTAATTTGATTGTCATTGCTGAAAGCAATATACCAACTATTAGTACAAGAACCCTGTTATACATAGGAATCTTCTTTTAAATTGATTTGAAATGCAGGGCTTCCACCTGCTCCCCGACGTATTGCCGGTAGTCAGCCTTATCAGGGCATCGCTCAAAACGGCAAAGCGCGATAACTGCCTTGCCGCCGATTTTTACCCTCCCGTTACTGATCGTTGTTTCACGGGTAAAGTGCTTGTTCACACAACATCACACACGGACGGTATCGGAACCGCTCAGTCTACCTTTCTCTCGAGCCGCTGAGTTGCCCGCCGCCGGTGTAGCTAGGCGGTAGAAAAGGTCGTCTGAAACTTCTAACGACCTGAAATTAACCTTGCTTATTTTGTTATGGACTTAAGTTCCATTTCCAAATCATGTTTTTTGCAATCGAACATAATATCCTCGATGTTTTCACGAGTTACCGACTTGCCTGCCGTGCATTTTTTCAGCATTGCTTTTTGCACTTCCGTGCCTTTAGATGGGATATAGTCGTATGGATTAAGCAAATACATACCGATACAAAGAAACAAATAGACCATACATACGATATGAGAAAGAATCAAAGTTACAGACTCCAAACCGGAATAATCATCGTCATTGGAAAAATTCTCAAATATAGAAACCAAACCTAGAATTATGACCACAAGAGATAATTTCCAATCAATTCCGACAGGAATTCCATACGCATCAAACAAATTGCCAAGAATGAAATCCATTATTCTCAACCCTCCTGAAAAAATCCTGCAAACCGCTCCTTAAATTGCTTCGCTATCTCAGCAATATCAAAACCCACTTCTGACCCAAGACGAGGAAAATAAAACTCAGGCTTAGGGATAATGTAAGAACCAGCTCGCAATTCTAAAAACTCACAGATTTCTGCTGCTTTGATTTGCAGGGCTTTAATTTCATCCTTTGTCATATTTGTCATAACTTCATCTTTGAACTATAATAAAATATCTGAAATAATAAACCTTATTATTATTTCGGATGAACCCAAACGGAAACCCACTTGTGCAAGAAGTGGGCTTGGATTTGGATACACCTTTAAAGACGGGTAGAGCCGTCTGAACATTTGGGCATACGCCCTATCGGATTTATCCGATAAATACCCGCTCACGGCGGGGAAAAGAAAAACCAAAATGTATTTTGCAGCTTGTCCGCAGATTATCGCTGCTGCATCGGGATTACGTCCCGATTAAAAAATACGTCCAACTTGCCGCCTGTTACCGGACCCTCTCATCAGGCTACCCGGATGCGCGGCATTTTTTTTGGGCAGGTTGAATGCTGCCCGCAACCGTTTATCCGATTTACCCAAAGGCTCGATCGCCTTTTCTACGTTGTTTTGGTCTAAGCCGAAAAAAACTCCGAAGGCCGGTTGCTACGTTCCAAACTGTTAAAGAGCTTTGATAAGCAAATATTAGCAAACTAATTACACTAAGTAAATAGTTTGCTAATATTTTAGTGTAAAATTTTATTAGAATGGTAATTTATCGTTACAAAAAAGGTCGCCTTAAATTATTAGGCGACCTGAAAATAGTTGAATTAGATACTAATTTATACCATTATTTCATATTATTTATATCTTATAAATTAAAGGAGTTAAGCCCACCACGCCAAATAACTCTACCAAGAATTTCATCTGACTCTATTGCATCTACATCTGAGAAACGTGTTTTGTCCAAATTGTCACAGCGATATATCCATTTCTGAGTTGAATCAAGAATTGTTCTTCGGATGAAGATTAAACCAGAACTTCGCTTTATAACGAACACCCCATTTTCATGTTTGACTTTGTCTAGCCGAGAAAACGCAACATCATCAAAAATACTGATAGTTGGTGACATACTTTCATCTTTACATCTAATGAAATCTACATAATCAACATCAAATCCTTGGGCTTTTAAAAATTCCTTTTTGAGTGCAACAGCACTTATTTCAGAAGTAATATAAGATTCTGACGTTTCGATATTTTCCGGCTTTTGGAATACTGAAGGAGGATTTTTCCCATAAAGTAGCCATTCAGGAGAAACATTCAATGCCGAAGCCAGTTCAACGATCTTAGCTGAACTTTGATTTCGTCCACTCTCTAATTGACCAATTGTTCCTTGGCTTACATTTGCTCTCTTCGCTAACGCAGACTGACTGAGCTCTAGGTTCAGTCTCGCAATACGGATACGGTCTCCAATATGTTCCATAGTCTTTGCGCTCTATTTAAAACAAACAGTCTATGGTTTTGTTTAATTAGTTTGGTTATTGAACTAAATTAGCTTTCTAATTAGAATGTGGATTGTATGGAAAGGAACATTATGGATTGGACAAAAATCATTCAAGAAATTCAAGATGCAGGTTATTCCCAAAGACAAATAGCAGAGATTTGTGGATGTTCACAAGGTTTTATTTCTCAAGTGAAGAATAACTATTACCGTACACAAAATAGCAAAAGTAAAAAGGCTATTTCATTTGAGGTGGGAACTGCACTTTTGAAATTGCACCAAAGCGTGCAAACCGCAAAATAATCATGTTTATCTCCGACATCCGCCATCACATCACAACGGACTTCGTGGTTTACCGCGAGTTCGGGCTTTTGTGCGGCTCCAATATTCAGGCAGCGACATTATTGTCGGGACTGTTTTGGTGGAGCGATGTAGCTGACAAAGAGCCGAAACGTCAGGGCTGGATATACAAGACGGCTACCCAGTTATTTGACGAGTTCGGACTGACGCGACGTGGGTACGAGAAAGCGAGAAAGTTTTTATTGGGCAAAGGCGTGATCCAATGCCGACGCGCAGGCGTACATGGCAGAATGCACTGGCAGCTCAACAAAGAGCGGTTATTGGAGCTTTGCTATCTAGTTAAAGGCGAGCCATTACCGCAGTTTGACAGCCGCTACCATCTCGACATCGACAATTTCCGCCTTGAAAAATGGGTTAATCTCGATCTTTGGAACGACTTTCTCAAAATGCGTGCCGAAAAAGGCAAACCTGTCAACTTGAAGCAGAAAAAAATCCTGCTCAACCAGCTCAAAGACCTCAAAAACAAAAACTACGACCTCGAAGCGGCCATGCGGAAAGCTATTCTGAACGGCTGGGCAGGCTTCTACGCCTCCGAACGTTCCCCCACCCCAACACCTCAGACGTCCGAGGCAGCTACGCGCAAAGCGCTAGCTGAATATGATGAGCAAATTAAACAATCCGCCCATCCGCCCCCTGATACAGGTGGACAGCGGAATCCCGACAATCCTGATCGTCAAAATCTCAAAACCTCTTTAGGAAAAACAGTAATCATCAGGCTGTTGGCACCGCCACGCCCAAACGCTGCTCCGGCAGCTTTTTTTCGCCCTTTGAAGCCGGAAAGGTCGTCTGAAAGGCTTTTTTTCCTGTTTTTTGGCGCAGATTGGGAGATATCCACCTGTTTTTCCGTACCGCCTTCCTATTTTTACCCAAATCAGATGATAAAAATCCGCTATTTTTGCTAAAATAAGTAATTGAAAATACTGTGTTTGTACATATTGAACAAAGAACATTGGCTTTTGAGGACAGAGAACTTTGTCCGTATAGGACGGCCTTTATACAAAGACCACGATCACAGACCACTATCAAAAAATATTACAGGCGGCCGCCTGATTGTTTTTTGTGCAATTTTGTATGATGCAGATGGATATTGGCGTTTGGGCGGATATGGGTGTTTTTGAGGAGGGGATATGTACAGTTTTTGTGGAAAAATCCTTGTAGCACTCTAAAGCCGCAGCAAACCATGACATCAAATACGAAACTGAACCCGCAGCCGTGAAACTGCCCATAGAAAACCGAGGTCACCTAACGGCGGTAGTGGAGTATCTGGATTGTTTGATGTATTGATTTCTGCGTACATCTCTGCTTGTGAAAAGCCGTCTGAATTAATCGGACGGCTTTTTTTACATCAGTTCATTAACGTCAATTTCACTGTTCGGGTCAAACTTGCCAATGATTGGTCGTTGCGATTTTTCAGAGTTAGTTTTTTGAGGGGCAGGAACTGTCGGAGTAACGGTACTGACCTGTCTGTTTCTGACTTGTACGGAATCATTAATAGGTTGATGATTTGTTTCGGATGTGATGATAGTTTTACCGATATGACTACGGATAAACCTGTTCAAAGTTGGCTGGCTTACTTTTATTCCCTTTTTTTCAAGCAGGAATCTCAGAATATCTTTTTCTGAGTAACCCAAGTTTTCAATTTGAAAATCTCTCCGGCAAAGGCATCAAGTTTGGATTTTTTGCCTGACGGAGCATTGTTCTTCACGAAGTCTTCTAAATCGCTCATATGCGTATCTATTCACTTATATTCATATATAAGTGTCAATATATACATATTTATTCCAAAAATCAACATTCTTAATCCCAAAAATACTAAAGAAATTATAAATAATCATTATTTATATAATTAGTATGTCAAATAATCAAATAAATACATTTCCATACTTCAGTATATTCACACATATCCAAGTCCATGCGTATCACCTCCTCAAAGTAACGCCTATATCCCATATAAACAGCAAATCAAAACAATACGCAGGATAGGCAACGAGTGCCAAAAAACGCCCTAAAGCGTTTTTTCAATTCCGCCCCAAAGGGCGGAAACGCCGCAGAGCGGCTGAAGGTTTGAAACAACCATCGGGGGCAGCGGCCGCCGTGTTGTTGGTTGATGTCTAAATTTCAAAGCGCAAAAAGTCCAGACCAAGACAAGTGCCTTTGCACGGCTTCTACCTTTTCCACCACGCCACAGAGGGCGCACCGGACAAAGATAAAAGCCGCACAAAGCCAGTCTGGACTTTTTGCGCTTTGAAATTTTTTACGACATCACAACACGGCGGCCGCTGCCCCCGATGGTTGTTTATTTATGAATGAACATTTATGAATATGAAAGGATTATCAAATGGGACTTGATATGTACGGCTACACCATGAATGCCGAGTTTGTTGGCGACCGTCAAACCGATGTGAATGTGAGTGAAGATGAACGCGATGAAGCAGAACTGAATCAATTTGCGTACTGGCGGAAATTTAACCATCTACATGGCTGGATGGAAAAACTATATCGGCAAAAAGGCGGCAAAGCCGATGTATTTAATTGTTGCACTGTGCGGCTAGAACTCAAAGATTTAGAACGGCTGGAAGCTGATTTAAATGATGAAAAACTAGAATACACGCCAGGCTTTTTCTTTGGAGATTCGCAAATTTATCCCGAAGACATTACAGAAACCAAAACCTTTATAGCGAATGCGCGGTTAGCGATAGCTGAGGGGCGAGCAGTTTTCTATGACAGTTGGTGGTAATGGCTAAACGGTTTCGGGCGGCAAAGGTCGTCTGAAACCTTCGGGAGCAAAAAATGGATAACACGGTTAAAGAGCTGAAAAAACTCATTTATTCATTCGGTGCGACATATAAACCGTCTGATGTTTTTCGTGATTTCGTAGAGCTGGCAGCCCTTGCGATTTTTAATAGTTATATGCGGGATGATGATTGGGAAATACGCGAGGAGCGATACCACACTATCCGCCGAGAATATAAAGAAGAGGCTTTTAAAATTTTTCCTGACCTTTTTGGGCGTTTTGGCTTCGGGCTGCATTAGAGCGGTAAACGTCGGGAGCTACGAAGATTTTTTGGGTGAGCTTTATATGGACTTGGGCGCGTCAAACGAGCGTAACGGGCAGTATTTTACGCCGATGTCAGTGTCAAGAGTGATGGCGAAACTGGTAGGAATCGACACGGCGGAGAAACTGGAAAAACAAAGATTTGTTTCCTTGCTTGAGCCGTGTTGCGGGAGCGGTGCGAATTTGCTTGCCTTTGCTGAACATATCGCCGATAGCGGAAAAGTTCCGACGTTACATATGGCAGCGGTTGCGGTGGATATAGACGTGTTGTGTGTGTGGATGTGTTTTGTGCAATGCCATTTTTACGGTATCCCCGCAAAAATCATACATGGAGACAGTTTAAAAAACGAATTTCATACGGCATGGCGGACGGTGCATTGGTTGCGTGGCGGTTTTGAAGACTATATGAAAGCCGAAATTGAAGCCGACAAAATAGCCGCTTTCGACGCAAAACAGCACAGTCAAGACGAAACGAAGATAACTGCCCCCTTGTTGACATTGGAAGAACAGTTAGTTTTGTTTTAAAGAAAAGCTGGATACCCAAGCCCTAATTAAGTTTTTGATGTTGGATAATGTTTCTGAAATTGAAGCAAGTATTAGAAAAAGTTGTATTAGGGCAACACATTTTATAGGTTCTGACAAAAAATTTATTTATGGCACTGGAATTGATGATGAAGATTATCAATGGGAAATTGAAGATTTCAAGGCTAATTATCCGCATACATGGTGGACGATAGAGCAAATTATTTACAATGACTAAGATATAAAGGTCGTCTGAAATGGCGATTTCAGAGACCTTATATATGCTGAAGGGAAATTAACGGAAAAAAAACGCCCGCCGCAGCCCCGTTACCGCCTCTCTAAGGTTCGGCAGAAACGTCCCCACGCCCCCAAGAAGAAAATAGACTTAGGCAACTTTTCCGGCACCTTCGGCAACCTGCAAAATTGCCACACCTATTTTCCTCTTGCCCCCTACGGCGGGCTTTTCTTCTCAGATTTTATATTTTTGAGAAAATTTTTGACCTTTTCTGATATACGAAAGTAATGCTGATAACTCCTCATATAGATAAAATGGCATTATCTAAGACAGAAAAGCCACCCATTTCTGGGTGGCTTTAGAGTTATATTTATTAATGCTTCCGTGTTTTAACGGGGAAACACCAATATTCATAACCATAATCATGCGCGTCTAGGATTCGGTCACTGTTTCGCACTCGGCGGTAACGGACTTTGACCCAGCCTTTATCGTAAATTATGATTGAATTCAAGGCCATGTTTGGCTCCTTATATTCTTGGAACCAACTTTTATACTGTACTTCGTCCGTTGTTTCACATAACCCCAATTGATAAGAATGTAAAACTTATTGACATTTCCAGCCCTAATCATGTACTATTCGCTTGTTGTCTACACAAACAAATAGTTTTTACAAGGTCTGATTCCTTAACCCTGATACATGATCCCTTTGACGAAACAGTAATTGCCGTTACTTGTTTAATCAAGGGCATTTTCCATTTTGCATTATTACTGCAAGTTTGTCAATAGCCTAAATTTATATTTAGGCTATTTTTATTTATGCCATTGATTCAAAAAAGAAAATAGTTCATAAAAACATCTTTCCTTCTCTACGAAATTATGGTATTACGAGAAAACTATCTATCCTAGTCGTATAACAAGGACTCAATTTTTGACGGCTCATATGCCATTGTCGGCCCAATTTCTCAGCAGCAAGGGAAATGGTATTCCTACCAAATTTAGTATTAATTTGATCAATACTCTGCATCAATTCCTCATGTGTCACAGGACTACCAAACAAATCACTTTGTGAAATTTGTTCGATCCCCCCAAGTCCAATTCCACATTTTTTGTAAACAAAGCCGGATCGATAAATACTCCCCAGTAAATCATGGGCGACTCTACTCAATACAATAGAATCAGATGTTGGAAAAATTGAAGTAATCCGATGTCCATAGTATTGAGGCTGTGCCTCTCTAAAACGGTTTGTTTGAATAAACACACTAAGAGTACAGGCTTGCGTTTTTTCTTGTCTCAACTTCTCAGCCCCTGATGATACATGGTGGCTAATGGCCGCCTGTAAATCCTCAATTTTAGTTACTGATTTTCCAAAACTTCTACTACGTAAAATATGTTGTTTTTTATCGGAAATAATTTCAAGTTCATGACAAGGAATACCTTGCAATTCGCGTTGTACACGTTCAATAGCTACCCCATAGCAACTGCGTAAAGTATAACTATCAGCATTGACAAAATCCCATGCAGTGACGATTCCTTGTTTGTTAAGTTTAGTCGCTGTTCGGTCACCTATCCCCCAAACTTCAGATACAGACTGACTGGACAAAGCCCTTTGTTGTATTGCCACTGACCAATCAGTCCAAACCACTACGCCGCCGAAATGTTTCGGATATTTTTTGCTAAATGATTACAGAACTTAGCCAGCGTTTTTGTTGGTGCAACACCTACGCAGGTTGGTATGCCTATCCATCTCAATACCCGCTCTCTTATTTCACGACCAATCCCGGCAAGATTCTCCATGCCGGTTAGGTCTGCAAAGCATTCATCAATAGAATAGACTTCGATAGACGGAACTAGTCCTGCTATCGTATCCATCATCCGACGTGATAAATCGGCATACAACTCATAATTGCTACTGAAAACTTTCAGACGACCTTGTTTTTCTAAATGTTGCACCTGATAGTACGGCACACCCATTTTGATGCCCATCGCCTTAGCTTCCGCTGAACGTGCCACGACGCAACCATCGTTATTAGACAAAACGACAATCGCAGTATGTTTCAACTCGGGACGAAATACTCGCTCGCACGACGCATAAAAACTGTTTCCGTCAATCAGCGCGTACATGTTATCTACCTATAATCTTTGATAATAAAGCGCAATACACCGACAATTGCCCAAGTATCTCCTTCTTTAGGGGAAAAATTAGGATAGTCGCCAGAACTGTTTTCCGAATGAAGTTCTATACGGCCATCAGGAAATTTATGCAGTCGTTTAATAGTGAATTCATTTCCCAAATCAGCCATGACAATATCTCGGTGCTTGGGAGTGACTGAACGGTCGATAACCAATATGTCGTCTTTATCGATACCAGCATCAAGCATTGATTGACCGCCGCTCCGAGCAAAAAAAGTGGCCGCAGGGTTAGAAATCAAATATTTGTTGAAGTCTATGTATTCGGCGATATAAGGTTCTGCTGGACTTGGAAAGCCTGCCGGTATTTTCTCAAGAGCCAATGGGATTAGTAATTCAATTGGATTTTTAGACGGAAACATCGCATCCATCGGTACCTTTGTTTCAGTACGCGCTTGAACAATTAAATTATCCACTTCTCCAACAAGTGAAGCTGGAATCCTTTTCACAACGGTTTTTCCACCTGATTTGGGCTTTCTTCCAGCACCTTTTCGGCTGCCGCCATGATTTGTCATTTTAATGGTACTCATAAAGTAAACTTGATTTTGTAACATAATCAAGTTTACGCATTAATTCAAAATTTGTAATTAGTAAAAGCTTAAAATTTAACATCTTTCTGTTTTATCGTATAAAAAAATGGCCATCAAATTGATAGCCTATTAAATTTAACGGTCAAAACCAATATCTGTATTTAAAATCTGCCGCTCAATCTGCTGAAGCTGACTATCGTAAAGATTGATCTTTGCATGAACTTGGTCAGCAGGTTGTAATCCTGCTATCAGTTTTTCTGCTTCATAAATAACCTTTTTCTGAAAATCTGACAGAACGTCAGATTCCTGTTTAATACGAGATTCCAACATTTCAAGACGGCGCGTATTTCGGTGCAACTCTTGGTCGATGATAATACTCGGGATTTGTCCTTTATATATCCTGCTATCAAATATCAATCCTTCACGGGAAAACACTTTAAATACATCGGCCTTGCCTGATAAAAACACGGTGTCCGCATTTTGTGGCAACAACTTAACAACCAAGTCATGATGTTCTTTGGGCGTTGCCCTTGGTGTTTCTCCAAGCAGCTCCATTACCTGATAACGTTCCAAGGTGCTTTGCCAGCTTACTTCTGATGGTGCTGTTTGTATATAGACGGCAGTTTCATAGCCATGTTCACGCATTTTTTCCAACGTTCTCATGGGCGTTTCGGTAGTGCGAAATGTACCTTCTACACTGATGTTATATCCTTCTCGTAATGCCTTTTCTATTACTCGTTCGGTCATATGTCCTGAAAAGGCGGCTGTATGTTTGGGAGAATCAATACCATATTGTTCTTGTATGCCGTCAAAATTAGGATGGTAACGACGGAACTCATCGCCATTAATGATAAGAACGTTTCGATTCAATTCTTGACGGATTATTCCTACTAAATTTGATTTACCTGCTCCGGGTTGTCCTCCCAATACAAATCCTTTCGGAGATTTGACTGGACTAACCTGTTGTTCGGAAATCAAGTCATTCCACAAATGCCGGAAAATCAACGCTTCTCGTCTGTCCGACATCATACGTCCCATTCGATGTTAGGCATGATTGAATATTTTTGATGTAAGGTATTGCACTCCTCCGCTACTCGGCCGAAGTCGATATTTTCCGGTTTGGTGTCATATAGGAAACCACGCAACTCAGCAATGCGTTTTTGGTCTTCTGAGCGCACCTCCGAATAGGGTGTTTTGCGTGAAATAAGTGCCTGTACACTGGCAACTCGTTCTATTAAAGCGTCTTTCTGCATTAACGTAGCCAATTTTCATTCCTCTTTTGGGATTTGAGATTGTTTGTGTTGCCGCATTACCACTTTGACTAACGATACGCTGCATCCGGCTAGAGCGGCCGTTTCTTGAAGGGTATGGTTTTGGCGTAGGCTGACAATCAGTTTATGCTTTTGGATATTTGCCTGACGGCCTTTGTAAAGTCCCTGTTTTTTTGCCTCAGCAATGCCGGCGGCTTGACGGTTACGCCGTTGTTCATAGTCGTCTCTGGCCGTTTGTAGGGCAATTTTGAGCAGCATGGTTTGTATGCTGTCCAAAACAATTTTGGCAATTTCGGAATCGGTTTGGATTTGGCTCAGGTCGATAATGCCGGGAATGGACAGGAACGCACCTTTTTCGCGGATGCGGGCGACCAGTTTTTCCGCTTCTGCCAAAGGCAAACGGCTGATGCGGTCGATATGTTCGGTGATGATCACATCGCCTTCTTGCAAGTCTGCAATCAGTTGATTCAGCACAGGTCGATCAGCACGGACACCGGAGGCCTTTTCTTTATAGACACCCGCAATGTAGTAACCTTCAGCTTTAGCTTGTTCAATTAGGGCGTTTTTGTCGCTCGAGATTTTGTTCTTTGGTGCTGACACGTTGGTAGATTCTCGCTGCTTTCATGTTTTTTCTACTTGAACAACGAGACCAATCGCGTCTTTATGTTCCATCTCACGAATACCCCAAACGCCATTCTGTAACGATTTTTTGAGGTCTTCATCTGCATCCGACGGTAAATTGACAATCAATTTGAAACCATGTTTTCTCCCTGTTTAAATATATCTGAAACAATAAGTTTCTCATCACGGGAGAGTTGGTAATATTTTTTTCCAATTAAAGTCTTCATGCCATCTGTAATCATAAATGTTGCTCCTGGTTATTTTGGGTATGCTCTAATTACCCATCAAATAAATACCTTTGAAATTGGCTAATTTAAAATAATCAGGACTTAAATTGTCCACAACCAAATTGTCCATTTCTATTTTAGGGCCAAACAGACAATATGATTTTGCACAGTTTTGCACATCAAATCAAAAAACAAAAAAAGCCCTGCGCGTACAAGAATTTGTAGCCGCAGGCTTTTTTTTGTTTTATCAGTCGGTTGAGAGAGACTGTTGTTTGGTATGGACTATTTATTTACCACCTAGAAACGGGTTGATGACTTTTAATCCGGCTGCGGTAAACGGAGTCGTATCTCGGGTAGCTACCGTCATATGGTGGTAACGCGCTATGGCTGCAATATAGCCGTCTGCCGCCGCAACAGTGAATCCTGCCGCCCGCGCTGTTGCACGAACTTCGGCGTAAGCAACGGCAGCTTCGATGTCAAAATCCAAAATACGGTCTGAAAATACAGGTAATACTGTTTCTTCCAGTTTTTTCAACAACAGCCGTTTTTTTCCACCTTCAGGAAGGATGGCGATGCCAAAACGCAGTTCCGCCACGGTAATGCTGGAAAGATATAGTGTTTCCACCGGTTGTCTGTCCAACCAAGCGATGACGGCAGAATCAGGTTTGGGACGGAGCGGTTCAGAAATGATATTGGTGTCCAGCAGAATCATTAGAACCGTACCTCAGTTTGCTCTTGCCGTTCTATGTCCAAATCCACGCCTCCTGCTTCCGGCCGATATCAGATAACAGTGAACCAAGACGGATGCGTTGTTTGGGACGTGCAGCTTGATCCAGTATCAGCCGTATTTCGGCTTCCGTACTCCGACCGGCGGCTAATGCGCGTGCTTTAAGGGCTCGATGGGTCTCTTCGGATAGGTTTCTGACTGTAATGGAAGGCATATCCGTTCCTTTCGAGGTTGTTTGAATACTGTCAAATGCTATCATTTTTGTAAATTGATAGCAAGTGAGGTGTGTATTTCCTATAAACAAAAAAGCCCGGCCACAGCACCGTTTCCAGTGCTGCGGCCGGGTTGTCGTTGCCGTATGGTTTCTGCAAATATGGTTTGTCGTATGTACGGATTCAAAACTAGCGTGTCAATCCGTCATCCCCGTGTTCATGATGCAGGGACGGATTTTCTGCTGATTGGGTATTGCTGCGTTCCACTGATGTTTCTCCGACAATGGATCGACCGGCTGCCGCAACGGCAATATCCTGCATAAGCTTCGCTTCCTCTTTATGTCCGCTTTCCGACAATTTTCGTGCCAGATTGCTGAATTGCTCGCTTTCATCAAGTTGATGCTTCAGGTTTTGGGTCAGTTTTTCAGCAGTCATGCCGTTGTTGACGGCTGTATCAAACTGTTGCTGCGCCTTAGTATCACGCGGTTGAGCGGCGGTTTCTTTGGCCAACCGGCTGATGATACGTGCTTCGGTCTTATGTCCCATTTTGTACAGCTCTTTGGCTATTTTGCCGTACTCATCCACTATCAGTCCGCGGGTGTGCATTATTTTCTTCCAAGACTGATGTGTCGGTCGTTCGTTGTGTTTGACGGCTTCAATCAGTTCTTCAGCCTGTTGCCGGTAGCGATTCGGTACTTGGCCGCGAGATTTTATGGCACGAAAGACGCTTTTTTCCGGTTTTTGCGTTATTCCTCGATGCTGTCGCCTTGTGGCGGCGCACTGTACACCTTCTTCCCTGAG
Organism: uncultured Neisseria sp.; assembly: GCA_927911515.1. Lineage (GTDB taxonomy): Bacteria > Pseudomonadota > Gammaproteobacteria > Burkholderiales > Neisseriaceae > Neisseria. Next base: position 13,779 of record CAKMQH010000007.1, on the reverse strand, counting down.
TTTTTCGGCAAAGCGAACACGCCATTCGAACAGGTCGTTTTTACGCGGATTGAGCCGATCACCGAACTGATTACGCACTAGAACGCACAGGTGGACGTGTGGATGCGGCGGCTCCCCCTCTTTGTCCGACTCGTGGTGCAGTGCAAAGGCGTATTTGTGTCCCTCAAATTGCTCAGCGGCGAAGTTTCGGGCGGCATCCAGTACGGCTTGCGGCGGCGTACCTGGCGGCATCGACAGTACGATGTTCAATGCCTCTTTATGCTTGGTGTGTTCGGCAATTCCCAGTCGTTTCCAGTCCTCCACCAAGTCGCGTACCGCCCGTTTACCGTTTAAGCGTTCGCCGTCATTGGTTTCAACCTGTATCTTGCCGTTGCGTGATACATAGTCCAAATGGCCGCGTACTCCGGCAATCCCTTTTGAATTACTGCTGAGGCGGCGAGGTATTTTTACCATTACTTCGGGGTGCTTGAGAGCGGCGGCCTTAAGGTTGGTTAGGCCACTGCCAGATTTCAACGGTTTTGACGGGCGGCGGCCGTTACCCAAATACAAGCCGCCCCTGTCTTTGGATTTGACGGCACGGGTTTTATAACCTAAAAACCAGTCGTCTATGGGATTGGTCGCCATAGTCTGCCTCCTTATTTTTTACGCCTTCGCTGGGTATGCAGTACCCGCCCGACGCACTCGGTGTGGTTGTTGATGATTTCGCGCAGTTCGGCGATGTATTGTGATGTCAGAGAGACAGGTTCGCCCGCATTGAGTTTGTGGGCGATTTGGTTGAGATTTCGTCCGATACTCAAAAGTTGGTAATTTGAATGGTGTAATTCGTCCAGCTCGACGGCAGAGAGGATGGGATGGCGGCTGATATGTGTCTGTATGATGTCGCGTATTGCATCGTTGAGCGTGCCGCCACGCCGTTTAGCGGCCTCTTCCAAATATGCACGGTCTTTTTCCGGTAGTCGGACGGTAATGCGCTTGTTGCTTTTGGGCAGCGGCAGTGAAACTGGTTCGGGTTCTGCGGCTTGTTCTAATAAAGATTGTGCTGTTTTCTTAAGCAGTAGAGAAATACTATCTTTGCCGTATCGCATGACAGCCAACGCGCGTAATGATGACTGTTCACTTTCGGATAGACCGAACACCCTGATCGGGCTGCTTTTACCATTTTCATTATTCATACGATTACTCAAAAATAAGGCCGTCTGATGTTCAGACGGCCTTAAAGGGTGAAATTCAATAGTAAAAAGGAGAATCACCGTATCGGATCAAAACCAAGACTATCCGATAACTTGTCCTGCTTCTTGGCAGTTTCAATAATCTGCGACTCGTAAAAATTAGCCCGCGCCTTTACTTGCATATCGGGCGGCATGTCGTGTATTGCTTTTTCCATCAGATACTCTTTAAATTGCCGCTTCTGCCTCTCGGGTTGCGTCAAAAAAGTATCCTGCATCAGGTAACGATGTTTGGCGGCGTGTAGCCGTTCTTCAGGAGATGACGGTACCACGTCCCGAACAGCGGGCACTTCCTTAACGCCTGTTTTTTCCAATGCCCCCTCCTGCGCACTGTACAGATGCTCTTTCTCTGCCTTGTACAGTGTACGGATATGGTTGTAGGTATCGCGGAATTTCTCAAACTGCTCTTTTGGTAGTTCGTTGAGGTAGGCGTAACCGAACTCCTGTTCTTCCGTGTGCCAAATAATTCTTGCTTTATCCACGCCATTGACAAAAAAGCGGTTTGGGAATTCCCTCCATTGGGTAATTTCGCCAGACTCAATCATCGGTTTCAAAAACTCGGGAATGTCGGCATTACTCACACGCTCGATGTTGTCTTGAGATTTCACAATTTCCCTTCTGCTGCCCGGTTGTTGAAGTTCATCTGCCATCGTTTTACTCCGAAAAAAAAAAAAAAAACGATCTGAAACAATGCTGTTTCAGACCGTATGGTTGAAAGACAAACTTAACGACCCTGTTCCATTTCCTGCTCTTTCTCATGCTGCCGATCCCGGTCGTTCTGTTGCCGTACCGAATGCTGCGGGCTTGGTATCTGAACTGGTTTGGGTAAATCCAGCTTCGAACCCTTCATTTTCTCGGCGGTATGTTCGTAATAGTTGGCCAAGGCCAGTTTTCGTGCGTCTCCTTTCACCCCCCGAATTGCATCCATAACGTTGCGTTCGTGGAATTGCAGGTGGGATTTGTTGGCTTTGGACAGCTTTCCGGCCTTGGTCATATAGACGGCTTTGGACGATTGCAGCCGGGTATCCAGCGCGTCAGATTTCATCTTGGCCGCACGTACCGCCACTTCGGCAGGTATTTCACCCTGGCCTATACCCTGTAACGGCACGCCTGCTTGGGTATCGGCGGTATGGGAAGTATTGATGGTGGCCTCGGAAGGTGTTTTACTCCGCGCCAGCATTTCGTCTGCCTTCGACAGGGCGGCGGTGTCAGGTTGCGGGACAGAGGTTTCATGCTCTTTCTTTTTTTCCTGTTCGCGTACGATTTCCATGTCAAACATGTTACGGTATGCAGCCTTTGTTTCCATACCGGTAACTTTGCCGTCTTTGTCGTAAATCGGTACTTCCACCTCTACCGGCTGCCTGCCCAACGAATGAAGCCGGATGCGGTCGCCGACTTCTGCGCCACTGCGTTCCATTGCGTCAGGAATGTCCACGCCCCATACCGTGCGCTCTTTGCCGCCCCGTTCCAGTACGATATACGGGCTTTCCTTATTTTGGGCATTATGAAGATAGGGGGCACTGCCTACGGTAACGATACGCTCGCCCTCGGCAGGTACGGATGACTGTTCGCGGGTTGGCACTGCCTTTTCAGACGACCTATCAGGATTTTTGTTATGGTGAGGTGATGGGGAATTGCTTTCACCGGTTTTAACCGGCTCGCGCGTGTGCCGTTCTTCCACGCCGTTCAATGCCCGTTCCTCACGCAGGTGATCGAGATAAGCCAAATCTTCTTTGGTCGGACGGTAGCCGGTGGTACGGATTCCCCGGCTTTCTGCTGCAAGAAACATCGCACGCTTAAATTCTTTGCTGCCCGTCAGTTTGATGTTGTCCCAGCCTTTTTCTTTGACTACTTCCAACATATCATTGACGGTTTGCGCATCCGAACGGGCTGTGCTCAATTTGTTGCCTTTGTCGGTAAACATTACAGTCGTGCCGTTTTCGGCAGACATATATTTACCGTCTGAAACGATATAGCGGTGGGCAATACTGTCCGGCGGGATATTGTAGTTCAGATCAAGAACGGCTTTTCTACCCTCATTTTGCAAAGCCCGCAGCGGTTCGGTATCCGATTCACGTTGTGGAGGCGGCTCGGCTCTATCTTGAGCTGGGACGGGACGGTTGCCGGGCTGCGGCGACTGCCATCCTTGTTCAGTCTTGGTAAACATGACCGTCCGCCCACTTTCGGTAATACCGTAATAAAAATTGATGTCTCCCGCAGCATCCAAGTCTTTCTGTATGGCTTCGGGTGAGGTGCGGACATAACGTATATCGGTTCTGGCATCATCGAGTTGATACTTGGCAAAGTCGGATTCATAAAAATATTTTGCCTTGCCGTGCTCATCTGTTTCCAACGGTGGAGCGTCGCCGAAATGACTGCCGGTACGGCCGATGCCGTACGGATGATCGGGATCAATCGGCTGATAAGGTTCGGTTGTCCGCTCACGTCGTTTTTCCGCGTATTCGATGCCGTTGACTTCTGCCTGACTTGAGGTTACAGCTTGCAATGTTTCGGTTTGCTGAATCATCTCTTCTTCCTTCTGTTTGCCGGACTGTTCGGATGCAGGGCTTTCAGACGACCTGTCCGAGGATTCTGCCGTATGACCACGCTCCGCCGTTTGCTGCCGTGCCTGCCATTCAGCAATCTCGTCGGCAATTGCCTGCTCCATATCTGTATCAAGCTGTATGCGATGCTCGGACGCGGGAGCGGCCAAATTCCGACCTTCTGTCAAAGCCTTTCTGACGGCTTCGATGCCCGCCAATTGGTGCAGGTCGTTGTAGTCGCTCGGCAGTTTCGGTCTGCCTTGTTTATCCATTCCGGCCGTCTGTTGAAATTTCTGAATCTGCTGCATACTGAATTCCGGTTCGATGGCCACGGCACGATCGCCGAAAAAGGCCGCCGCCTGCCGGGCAGAATGCAAACCTTTTCCCGACGCGTCGTTATCGACCGCAATCGTTACTTTGGTGTCGGATGGTAGATTTCGCGCCAGTGTTTCGGACACCTTGACCATATTGTCAGCATCGAAAGCTACGATAACAGGCTGTCCAGTAGCTTGATGGATACTGGCGGCGGTGGCGAAACCTTCAGCGATTACCACGCCGTTTGAAATTTTGGACGCATCGCCAATCACCGTATAACCGCCGTCTTTTCGACCGTCTTTCAAAAAGCGCTTGTCACCGGTGGGATCAATAGATTGCAGGTTGTATAGTTGGCCGTCGTAGAAAACAGGGATTTGCAGTCTCAGGCTGTCGTTGTATTCGTTTTGGCGGATACCTGAAACTACGGCGGGATCGGTTATGCCTTTGGCAGTAAGGTAGGGGTGTGCCAATGTGGCGGGCACACTCTGCGCCCATATTCTTTGCGCAGTCCCCTTCACACGTTCGTAACCTTCTTGCCGCAACCGCTCTGCTTCAAGCCGTTTTGCTTCGGATTCCGCCTGCCGCCGGGCTTTTTCGGCATCAGAAAGCGGAACATAGGGTTTTTCAGGCCGCCAGCCGTTCTGCCGGGCATGATAAAACAATGTACCGATACTGATATGTCCAGCTTTGAACGACTTCCAGGCCGCTTTTGCGTCGCGGGTGTTGTAATTGCCGCTTGTCTGTGACCATTCATCCCACAGGTGGAAACCGTCTTCACCCATTTCGTCTTTGACGGCTGCCCCCATACGTATCCACATATCTCGGTCGTCCGCTCCGATATAATTTAAGGCTGCCCGAATTTCGTCATAATCTGCCATTTCTTACTCCTTGATGAAAAAAACAAAGACCACTATGAAATAGCGGTCTTACGGTTTCGTTTGCTTTCGCATACACCCCTCAAAAATCAGGTGGCCCCTTCCAAATCTTCCGGATTGATTTCGATGCCGGATGAGGTTTTTAAAATCTCGGCAATAACCGACAGGCTGCCTTCGCCCCAGTTGCGGGCAATCACCAGAACTATCTGCGCGACAAATTCCGGTGGCTGCCAGCCGGAATAATCGCTTCCAGTACCGAACGAGCCAGTTCTTCAGCGTTAACTGCGTCACGCCAGTTGAAACTTTCCATCTCCTCCGGCGAAACATATGCAGGTTTAGAAACCTCAACCGGTTTCTTTGCCTCAATATGTACATTCAACTCGGGAACATGAGGGATAGGCAGGAAAGCACGATCTTTGAGGGCAGGGTCTTCATCATAGATAATCTTTTCTGCATAGATAGCGGGCATCCCTGCCATACTGATGATGCAGTCGGAATTCGGCATGACCTTGAGCTCGTCGGGGTTCATGACCGCACGTTTTTGATCACTGACACTCACTCCGCTACTGCTGCTTTTACCTCGGGAACGGGACGTTCCTTTTCGCCTTATAGGTATAAAATCCGATCAACTTACTCAATTCTTCCGCATCGTTTTGTTCGCGAGGTGCAAAAATCATACGGATGGCAAAGTTGGAGAAGAACGTCTGCCGTGCCGTACTGCCATATACTTCTTCCACCTGTGAAGGAGTTTGAAAGACGAGAATAGGGCGGATACCGTAACCGGCCAGATAGCCCACCCCTTTTTCGATGGCAGGGATATTGCCCAGCGCGGTAAATTCGTCTAATAGCAACAGACACTGGTATTTCAATTTGGGGTTGTCAGACGGTAGACCCTGCTGGACATTGACATCGCATAACTGGCTGAAAAACAGTTTCAATAACGTGCTATATATTTTCAATTCGTTGGGAGCAACACCCAAATAGATGGTTGTCGGTTCCATGCGCAGTCTATCTAAGCGGAAATCGTCGCCACTTGTAGCAGCCTCTACCGCAGGATCAAGGAAGATTGACAAAGGTGCATTCATTGTTGATAAGACGCTTGCCGCCTCTTTGTCTGCTTTTTGGAGAAAATCCCTCAGTAAGAATACACAGTTCCTACTAAGACTTGCCGTAGAAGAAATAGCACGCAATTCCAGTTCGTCATTTATCCATTCCTTCAAAGTCTTACCGTTGGCGGGGGAGGTAAGTCGGAAAAGATTGGTCATTGTTGTCATATTTTGCATTAGATTGAGATCACGTTCTTTCTCTGTTTCAATCAAATACAGCAGCAGTCCTGTGAACAATTTCTGTGCAGCTTCTTGCCAAAAATTCGAGCCGTCCTTATCGTCATTTTTAAGCGGATAAAAAATCGCCGCCACGGATAGTGCGTCCTTATAGGTATAAACAGGATCGCGGCGTACATAAGTCAGCGGATTCCAACGATGACTGATCAACGGCGCGTCAGGCTCTTCGGTGTGGTAAGGCATCGTTCCTGACGGATTGAAGAAAAATACCTTCTGCCCGTGTTTGGCGCGGAATCCAGCGGTAATCAGAAAGTTTTCCTTCTTTATATCGTTGACCACCATACTGTGTCGGTAGTGCAGGCAATTGGGTATAACAAAACCTATACCTTTACCGCTTCGGGTACGGGCAGCCAAGTAGAGAAAGCCATCGTTTGACCAACGCAGATATTTCCCTTTGTATTTGCCCAAAATCAGGTCCGGCACATCTTTTCCCTTTTTGCGTTTCTTTGCTGACGGGTTGTCCAACAACCCTGATTTCCTGATTTCGCGTTCGCTCGCAAACCTTGAAGAGCCGTGCAACTCCTTTTTTTTCCCCCTCAGAATCGAGGTCAGGAACATAATCAGTCCGACAAAAGGGATGGCGACTGCAACTGCCGTCGAAACCTTCAACGGAAAAACCATGCCTTGCGGTAACCGGTCGAAATGATGCCAATAGGCATAAAGCAAAGATAACGACGGAGCAGTTTTAAGTCCCAGCCATTTCGTATAAACCACCGCTCCTAGATACAGACCGACACATATGGTAGTAATAGCCAGTAGCAGGGATAGCAGAATGTCGGTTATGGGTTTTCTCATTACAAATACTCCAAAATAAAGCCCGCCAAAAGGCGGGCATAGAAAACTCAGTATGTGGCAGGTGGTTGTGCCAGTCGTTATTTCTGAACCGGCTGTCCGACGGAAGTTTTTCATCATGTCGTGAATACCTCCGGAAACCCTTTCACGAGGGCTGGTTCGTATAATCTGCATCTCTTTGCCAATTACTTCGAACACGGTTTTTTCAGAGCCATCTCGCCCCTGAACCTGCCGAGACTGTACTTCCCCCCATACCTGCAGGCAGTCACCTTTTTCCATCAGTCTGCATACGGTTTCTGCCTGTCCTCCGTACAATATGACGGAAAACCATTCGGTGCGCTCTTTCTGTTCGTGCGTCTCACGGTCGTTCCACGTTTTTTGTACGGCTACCGACACGTTCGTAACCGCCGACCGTCGGGCATATACCGTAATTCTGGATTACGTCCTAGGTTGCCCATAATTTCGATTTTGTTGACGTATGGCATTACGAAGACCTTCCTTTATAAAATTAAAAATGTGGCAATTTATTTCGCCCCCTTAGTTCCCACCGATCTACTTCTCTGAACTGCTGATTTTGGCAATTCCAAGTGGAGGTGGTGCGAATTTATGCTCAATTTTGGCAGCAATGTAATCAACAACCATGCCAATCATTCGAGTTAGAGGGTTAACCGCCATACAGCAAATGAGAAAAAATATCCCAAAAGGATCGGAAATCTGAAACTCGGTACGCCCGTAATAATTCAACGTCACACCTAAATTGAGATTTAATACAAACATTGCGGATGAATATAATAAATTCATAACAAGCCCAAAATCCAACACGCTCCGGAAAGTATCCACTACTACTCTAACCATAATATAGATTAACCAAGTGACAATATATAAGCTATACCAGGTAGTAGGTACTAAATTCATCATGGTATTGGGTATATTCATCGAGTAACCTAATGCACCCAGACAGAAAAGAGTTATCCATAAACCCCTCAAATACGTATGATCATGTAAGATTTTCTTCAGAATTTTCATCATTGCTCCTTAACCCATTTCAGAGGACCTTGTATTACTGTAAACGCCCTTGCATAGCGTAGTATTTTTCGACAGGATCGAAGTAAAGTTCGGTCATGCGGGTTTTTTCAAAGTAACAGATAACGTCAATAGTGGAACGGACAGTGTTAAGAATATAACCGGGATCCATAGTTTGGCCGGTAGCTGATTCTTTGGCCAACTGCATGATGCGGTAGTGAACATCACGAGCACTGTTTGCATGAACGGAAGTCAGTCCTCCCGGGTGTCCGGTATTAAGAGCGGCAAGATAGTCCCAAGCCTCATCACCCCTTAATTCCGTCAAAAAATCCGTCCCGGTTTAAGCCGCATACACGCCGCAATAATCATTTTGGCTGTGATGTGCCCACTGTAAAACAAATGTGCATGGTTAGCGTGCAAAGGTAGATCGAGTTCGTGAGTGTCTTCAATAGTAACCAGCCGTTCATGAGCGGGAATCATGTCGGCCAGTGTCTTGGTAAACGTAGTCTTACCCGACCCCGTACCGCCTACCATGCAAATATTCAACCTCTGTGCTATCGCAATTCTGAAAAATTCATTCAGTTCGCCGTTGGCTTTATGTTCCAACATTTTGTACTGCCAGTCGGTCAGTTTGACGTCAGACGGTAGCTTCATCCTGTCGGATACGTCACGGACCCAGCGGCTCTCTATTTCGATTTCCGACTCTGTACGACGTTCTGCCACGCCGTGCCCCGATACGTCGTTAAAACCATTCAGACGACCTGTATCAAGATAGTCCGACATCGTGAAACGGCTGTTCGAAGGTTTGCGGAAAGCAAAAACAACCGTTCCGTTTTCGCAACTGGGGGACATCATGATGTGGCCGCGCTCACCGTCGGGTAACGTTACCGAATGAATGGGGGATTCGTATGAAATATGCTTTTTATTGTAAGTACATAGCGTATTTGCCAGTTTTTCCAATACGGGCAGGGGTAAATCAGGTCGTTCAATACGGCGGCAGCCGTCGGCATCTTCAAGAAACACTTCCCCAGGTCGGTTTATGAATACTTCGGTTACTCCAGGGGTATTGAGATATTCCGTCAGCTTCAACTTGTCCAGTAGATTGCGTGACGAAACAGAATTATCGTGAACCATTACATATTCCTTTGTTATTAACGGCTTGTTCTATAACTCCCAGTCCAGTGGCAGTTATAGAACAAGCCGCTCCTTTTAAGTGAGCGGCTTCGGGTCAATATCGGTTGGAGACGGTTACGTTTTCATATACCCCTGAAAAATCTACATCACGGGCAACAAAGACCATGATTTCCGTGCCTTGATTGACGTATCCGGTTGGTGGAATGTTGATGCTGTTCTTCAGGGCTTCGGTAGCCATTTCCTGTGCAGCATCGCTCGTATTTTCATACGAAATGTGGTTGTTATTACCCGACGTGCGGTTCTGTCCGTTACTGAATCCGTTGCCTATGTCGCCAATCATGCTGATCATGATGGCACCGCCGAACCGCTGCCAAAAGTGATAATTCACTTTGGCAGGATGCCCTGATGCGCCGAGCGAATCGCCGCCGGGACTGTCCAGGGCCACACGGATGCCTTCCGGTGTCTCCAATGTATTCCATAAAACAAAAACTCGGGCCTGACCATGTGTTAGCGCGGAAGTCTGTTCGCCGATAATGGTAGAACCACGCTCAACCAGCAGCGTCTTGCCGTTGGCCGAATAGACGTCACGTGCCACTTGGCAACGGGCTAAACCGGGATGGGTTGTGACAATCTTTGTGGTAGTGACACAGGGAATACCCGTACCGCGATTCAACACATAGGTTAAGTCGCCGCGATTCTCAGCAACGGTAGGCTTATAATTTCCAGGGCTCAGTCTTGCGGTTAGCGGGTTGCCCGAAGAGATTGACGAACCTACATCCGTTTCTCCGACAACCGTACTATCAGGGCGTATGTTAGTAAGTGTCGCTGCCGCAGCGCCTGAAACTGTTCCTCCATCCATGCCTTGAGGGGATAGTCCACATCAAAACGATCGTCAGGCGGAATTTCTGTTGTAACGCCCGTTTCAGGGCCCTTGTCAGGGTCCGTTTCCGTAAGCTGTGGATTTGATGCAGGTCTTGCTTCACTCGCTGCGGCAGGCTCGGATGCTGCGGCTGGCGGAGTATCGGGAGCCATTTCTAAAATTTCATCTTGCTCTGCTTTAAAATTTTTACTGTCTGCCTTACCGTCAACCACTTCCTCTTCCGTTTTTTTCTCTACTTCGTCGGAACCTCCGGAATAATTGAACAGAGCGGCTGCGGAAACTCCGGCAACAGCCAATGCAGCAAACAGGAACATCATGTTTTTCATGGTGCTCCTGCTTTTAACATTCAGGTCGGTAGGAATGCCGCGTTCAATACTGTTGTCACCGATACGTTCTTGCAGGCTCGGTTGTTCATCATCGGGTCTGATTTCGTTTTGTTTCATTTTTTATCCTTTTTCATACGGACGGTTCGGCTTTGAGTACTGCCGGTCAGATTGAACTTACCTTGCGGGTTGTAACTGCGGTTCTCTATACCGAGGACTGCGTTATTCAGCCGCAAAACAAATTTTTCTGCCGTTTCATGGACAATCAACGTATCGCCTTCAACATGACTGTTTACGGCAGCTTCAGATCCATCGGCATTTACCCTGAATACGGCCGGTAAATCTTTAGCATTGTCATAACGGAAGTAGGTAAAACGACCGTCGTCGTAAATTTCGGTCGGCGCCAATGATTTTTTGCCGCGCCCCCAATAATTCCGGTTATAGTCGCCACCGCTAGGATTACGTGCTTCGTTTGCACGTAAAACGGCAGCAGCTTCAAGCTGTTTCGACATTTCAGCCCGTTGCCGTTTGCGGACATCGTTCGGATAGAGAAATTCCAATACAAACGTAGGCGGATGATTTTGATCTGCCATTTTTAAATCAAGCGAATAGCGGCGTTTTTTGTTGGATACCATCAATAAGTTGGTGGACGGTTGGGGTTTGGTTGGTTTGAAAAAAATGTTGTTTCCGCGAACCTTCACCCCCCAGGCCTTACCATATCCCGTTACCAAACCTTCATTCACGGGATTGGCGACATCAACCGTTTCTCCTTCCTCCAACTGAACCAAAGTTGCATATCCGACTTTTGCCCTTACAACCACAACATCATAGGGATTATGGTTGATACTTTGAATCCTTTTGTCATATGGTGAGCGGTTGGGATTGACTGCGGCAAAGGCCGTCTGAAAAGACAAACCGGCCACAAGGCCGGTTATCAGCAAGGTTTTTTTCATCATTGCGCAACCTCTTCGGTAACGTTGTAACTTAACACTTGAAAGCCCAGGGGGTTAATATCTCGAACCGACTCGGTCATTGGAGTTGTCTTAAACTCAAAGGCAATAGTGGCAATCATTTTTTGCGGCGGTGCCGGTTTGATTTCGGAATTGCCCACAGGAACCAACCGTTTTTCAAATCGTACCTGCGCCATATCGCCTACAAACGAGATATTGGTCACCTTTACAAGCACTTCGGCATTTTGTTTCAAAACCTTATGCGGTGCAGTTGGACTTTCGTAAAAAGCTCGGTATTTGGCTTGAACTTCGGGAGAATTGAAGAGTTTTGTCGTATCATAGGTCGCCTGAACCGTATTCCAGTTATAACCTTCGCGGAACATGACATATTGGCGCAGCCAGTGCCGGTTAATCACTTCATCGTAAGTCATCTGTTTGTTTTTAATAGTAGTTACGATATTGGTCTCTCCCGTGGTCTTATCTACTTCGATAACAAAGGGAAAGGCCTCTTTTAAGGGCGTAAGACTGGTAACGGCAACAACAGACAAACCTGCAATAACTAGTCCGCCAATGCCGACGCGCTTCCAAGTGCTTGCATTTTGCTGTGCGATATCCACCAAGGTTTTTTCAAATCCCAGTGCCATCCGGATCATTTGATCTACTTCTTTGCCGATGCGTTTTTTTTGCTCTTTCTGGAACTGTTCTTCATTCTGCGGTTGTTTGGTTTTTTTACGGAAAAACATTATCGTGCTCCGGTATGTTGCTGAACGTTAATCGGAAATGCCTGCCCATAAGGTTGTTTGGGTGCTGAGGAGCAGGCGGCCAGAACGGCGGCAAGTGCAGCCAATAAAATCACTTTCATATCAGTTTCCTTTTTTAAAAGTACAAAAAAGCCCGCACAGTGGATACTGTCGGGCTTTTAACGCTCAGGTATAAAATCAGTTGTCGTACCAATCTCTGCGGTCGGAACTGACCATTCCTACCAATGCGATAGGGAACACCAAAGCCATCATAATGGCAGGACCGATGTTGTTATGACGGTTCAAATAGGCAATAAATACCAAACCGAACAAGATACTGACTCCTAGCAACATTTTCATAACGGAATTTCCTTCCCTTTATTTGATGTTATCAAAGGCATAGTCATTAACAAACGCGCTCCAGTCGCGGCCGTTATGCAGGTTTTTGACCGTAACGCTTCTTCCATATCTGTCGAGCAGGTAGATGGTATAACTATGAGAAGCCCAGCCGAAAATACTTTGTCGGTACTGCGCCTGATCGAAGTTTTCCCAGCGAATGCCGCGAATGCCTTCAGACCACGGAAACAGACCGCTGTAATACCATACACCGGTCTCATCCATATAGGCACGGCAACAGGAAAGTCGGAACAGTATCCAACCGAACCCAACCAGATACAGCAGTGTCAGACCGTAGAATACCGTTTGTGCCGCGCTTTTACCCAATGCCAATCCGAGCATCCCTGAAATAACGGCAAAGGCGGAAGACACAACAAACAGATAGAGCAGGATTCCTATAACAAAATACTGGATATATGCTACCCAAGACAGGCGTGCAGTCATGTTTGACTCCTATCGATTAAATTAAGATGGGCGTTTGTTGGACACCGGGGAGACACCGCCGCCGCTACGGCGATTGGAGGCCGCATTGAGTGTGGCAGTCCCGGCCCGACCTACTAAACGGCCCGCCGTACCTAAACCACTTACGAGAGACATCATATGACGGGAAGCTCCCGACACAGCCGCACCACCCGTCAATGCTGAGGCAATACTCGGAATGTTGAAAACGACGACTAGGAAGATGATGGTTTGTAACAAAAACAGCGGTGGTAGTATTTCAGCAGAAACATAATCGAAGGCACTCCCATTTAAAGCCATGTTAATTGCCTTATCAAATGCCGCCATCTGCACTTTAACCAACAAAACAAACATCGTGCAGGTCAGAATATGGTTGAGACACTGGCCGATCCAGTTGATCGCGTACTGCCGCGTTGCTGGAAACAGTAGGCAGCCGAGAAATACAGGACCTATCATCAACACCAATGCCAGCGATACCTTAGCAACCATATAAAAGGCAAAAGACAGCCCGACAACCAATGCCCCGCAAATCGTGATAACTAAACCTATCTTGATAACTATTCCAAAATGAACTCCAATATCATACCATTGATATTTTTCATGAAGTTTTGAAATAGTATCCAATAAGTCCATCAACAATTTCCAACTGGCATCCATTGCTGACGCATCCACTTTGTAGCCGCCGGCAAAGATTCCGGCAATCTCGTCTGGCATTCTGTAAATGATATGGGCCAATTTCATGTAAGTCGCCGGAGCCAACGAGAGCCCGATAATCAACAT
>CAKMQH010000006.1 GCA_927911515.1 uncultured Neisseria sp. | reverse complement strand
CTTGAAAAGTAAATTTTCTTTCAGACGACCTTTTTTATTTTATCGGTGGTTTTTTACGCGGCATTTGGCAAAAAATATTTTGATATTTTGTTTGTTGTTGTGAAAAACAGTCACTCTTCAAATTAAAAATAAAAAAATTTTATTATTTTTCAGATGATTAAAAATTTTTAATATTTGCTAAGTTATGAAAATGTAATTATACCGATTCAATATGCTAGAATCATTTCATTACTCGTTTGATATATTGGTTTACTAGAAGGCATCGGCAAAAGGGATTTAAATCGATGTTGTAGTGAACTAAATAGGAACTCTAGAACTCTGATAGGCTTAGGCTTACGTTTTTTAATATAAAGCTGTATTTAATTTATTAATGTGACATTTCAAGATGACTGTTTCAACGTGAAAGCTTTGGAACGACTTTTCCAAAAAGTCAGAAAACGTCGTCTGAATGATATCGAGATAATTTAAAGATTGGTTTTATGTTTAAAAGACTAAGGGATTAAAAAAAGAGCATCAGGTTTCGAGGTTTTAGAATGAGTAATAATCGTTACGTCTATTTATATGGCGATGGAAACGATTCCAAATCATACAAGCGACATATAAAGATTGCACAAAAAGGGTAGAAAGCATTGCTTTCTTTGCTTCGGGCGCAAGCCTGCAGCTTTTTAATTAGGGAAAATATATTATGTCATCTAAAACCACGCACTCCTTCTTTAATCTCGGACAAACAAAAGTTTATACTAGAAGTCAAGCTTCTCAATCTAATCATGCGGTTGCTAAAAGCCAAGATAATGCCGGCAATGCTCCTTCCGCATTGAACAAATTGATTTACGACCATTCTTTTGGCGGTCTGAATCTGGCAGCCGCCCTGCCTAAACAACTGAGGGGGCAAGATAAGATTCTCGGTCTGCAGAACACATCCTCTGCCGATACCACTACATCCAAAGTTTCAAAACCTGCGCTGGTTGCTGACCGCAGTAAATTAACCAGCAAAGAAATGGCCATCATGTCTCAGGCTCTCCGCGCTGATGCCGTCGCACGCAAACAGGCTGAAGCTCAAGCAGCCAAAGAGCAGCTCATGGCAAAATACCAAGCGGCAAGACAGGCTGCCGTTGCCGCTGCTGCTGCAAGACATGCAGAAGCTATGGAAAAAGCAAAAGCCGCCGCTGCGGCACGACAAGCCGAAGCTGTTGAAAAAGCCAAAGCAGCATCGGCTGCAAGACAGGCGGAAGCATTAGAAAAATCAAAAGCCGCGCATGCTGCCAAACAAGCCGAAATTGCGGCTAAAACCAAAGCAATCCTGGCTGAAAAACAAGCTGCCGAGAAAGCGCAACATACCGAAACTGATGTCGCACACAATCAGCAAACCAGCGGTAAAACAGCGTATTCGACAAACGCAGTAACAGTTGCCCACAAACATGAAGACAATCAGGTAAGTGGCAATAAAGAAGCGGCTCGACACAATACGTCCAAACCCAATGCCGCCCATACTGCCAAACAAGCTGAAAATCACGCCGATCAACAAGATGACGTGAGCGAAGAGGTAGTTGTCAACTATACCGTTCATCAATCAAAAGAGTTTGGCAAATACATTAACGTCGATGATTTTGGTGCAGATCCGACAGGCAAAAAAGACAGCTTGGCTGCCATCAAAGCGGCATTAAATGCGGCGCACAAAGAAAAAGCCATGCTGTTTATGGACGGTACTTACTACATTTCCGATCAAATTGTCATCAATGGCAATAATTCAGGTGTCAAAGGCATTTTTGGTTCCGGCATGGGTAAGACGCTGATCACATTTGATAAAGCACAAGTAGGCGTGTTCAACCCCAATACCAACCATGATGATATTCGCGCATTTGCCGGTATTTTGGTGGACGGACAAAACCATAAAACCATTGCAAATCTGTCTGTTAAATATACCAATCCGGACTTTTACCGTAAGGGTTTGAGCTATTTTGGAAAAGTCAGCGGCATTTTGGTCAATGATGCCGACCATACTTTAATCAGTAAAGTTGAGGTATCTGGTGCTAACCGTGCAGGTGTGATGTTTACATCGACTGACGCATTGGTTCGTGAAGCAGGTAAGAGCCAAACTTACAAAGTGCGCGTCCACAGCGGTGAGATTAATGAGCATTATGACAATCTTCCTTTGGGTGAGAACAACCGTATTGTCGACTCATATCTGCACCACAACCGTGTTGCCGGTGCGATGGTCGGATACCAAAAGAACTTTGTCGGCGAAGGCAATAGATTGGAGTGGAACGGTCACGAAGCGGACGGCGGTACTGGTTATGGCATGACTGCTATGGCGGGCAGCTACAACTACGGCATTACTTTCCGCAACAATACGACCGACCACAACTACCGCAAAGGTTTGGATGTGCATGATGGTACCGTATTGTTATTGAAAACAATGTGTTAAACGGCGACCGTTTGTATGGTATCGCTGCTTACAACCGCCTATTTTCCATGGACAATGTGAAAATTAAAGGCAACGTCATTACACAAGACCAGAATTTCCGTCTTTATATGGATGATGATTTAGGCAAGTATTACCACACGTATTCCGGTATCCAAGTACAAACCAATACCCAATTGCGCGATTTGCATACGGCGGATAAAGGTTATTACGATATCAGCGGCA
Organism: uncultured Neisseria sp.; assembly: GCA_927911515.1. Taxonomy (GTDB): domain Bacteria; phylum Pseudomonadota; class Gammaproteobacteria; order Burkholderiales; family Neisseriaceae; genus Neisseria. The sequence continues at coordinate 5,263 of CAKMQH010000006.1, read as the reverse complement.
ATACGATTAAAAATCTGGCAGTGTATCAAAACAACATCCAAACTTATGGTATCGAATTCCGTAACCATGAAAGCAAAATGGATTACACGCTGAATATTACCGATAACAAAATCGACGGTGATTCCACCAAATACCTGATGGCAGTGATTAACAACACATACGATCATGTCAACAAACACAACGGTATCGGTACAGGTACCATCAATATCAGCGACAATACTGCCAATATCGGAAAAATTGCACCGGGAGCCGTGCCGTTCTACATTGAAGAACACCGTTCGGAAGTCCCCCTGCATGGTTCGGTAACATTGAACAACAATGATATTACCGTTCGCGACGAATCCGCCGGTTATCGTGAATTTGCCTATATGCGTACCAATGCCAAAGAGTACAACGTGACCAACAATACGTTGTCGCTTCACGGCAAGCTGAATGATGCGATTGTGGATGTCAACAGCACTGGCGATGGCAAAGAAAAAGCTACGCTGAATGTTGCCAACAATACCCTCCATACCGATATCAAAGGTAAGTTGTATGCGACTTGGCTGAAACATGAAGCAGATATCGATACCTATGCCGGCAGCAATACCCACAATGGTGACCAATTGAAAGAAGTGAATACAACCGGTAAGGACATTTCACTTTCCGATGTGTTGGGTAATGTTCAACATAAGGTTGATGCAGTGCACGATACTGTTTATGCCAATCATCCGAAATATCCGACCATGATTGATGATCAGGCTTACCACGCCGGCATTTTGTAATGGAGTTTAAAAGGTCTCTGAAACGGTAAGTTGCCGTTTCAGACGACCTTTTAGCGTTTTTAGAAACCGAACAATCCGATGCTGTTGTCACATTAAATTATTTGTGTTAAAAGTCATTTACATTCCCATTGGATTGTTTTTTTAAGGAACAGTAAATGAAAAAGACGTTTTGTCTAGTATTGGCGGCGGCATTTGGTTTGAGCGCATGCAGCAGCCTTGAAAACAAATCTGCCCATGAAATGATGGCGATTTCCCTTGATCGCGTCTATACGGATGATTACAGCTATAACATTGATAGCGAAGTGAAATTTCATACTTCTACTGCCGAAGCAGGGGTAGCGCCGGAAAGCGAGAAGAAAGCACGTTTGGAAGAGGCGAAGAAGGAACAGGCCGAACTTGACAAACAAGTCAAAGAATTAAACGAAGACGGAATCGAACTTTCTGAAGAAGATCAAACCAAGCTGAAAGAAGCCTTGTTGAACACCGGCGATGATAAATGGTTCACTGAGATGCTCGACAAATGGCAGGAATATCCGGTTACCGGACGTTATTTGCAAGGCGTACGTTTGAAATCGCATATCGCAATCGACTTGCCTGCTAAAAAAAGCCGAGTGGATTCCTGCTATCTCGATTAACCATCGTAATGAGCAATTAAATATCCAATCTCCCATGCTGATTGATGGTGAAAATCTCAGTCTGACTATTGACCAGCCTTTGTTCATTTCGATGATTATGAGCCTCTCTACGAGTGAAGAAATGCGTAAGCGTTTGGCTGAAGAGCAACCCATCAGCATCCAGCTTAAAGATGAAGAGATAGTAAAAGGTATTCCTTTGCGTCATGCAGCAAAGGCGGCATTCAAAGCCTATATTGAGGCCAGCAAAGCTGCTCCTACTGAAGCATACCGTCTTGAAAAGATGGATGAATTCGGTAAGCAAAACAAAGCAAAATACCGCATTCATTACACCCATAAAGACGAATATGACCCGCTCTTTATCAACGCTTTCTCTAAAGAATTCAAAAAAGAATTTGATGCTCTGAAGAAAAAACCGGAGGAAGGCTCTACGGCTGAAGGCTACGAGAAAGTTGAAAAATTCTTTGACGAGTTTATAGACAGTACAAAAGAGAAAGGTGTTTCAATGCATTCCGGCTTTGAAAAGATGGTCGCATGCCTCTTTATTATGACTATTATCTGAATGGAAAAGGCAGATTGTTGGCAACGCGTATTTATACGCAGGTCAACAGCCAAAGCAATACTCAGACGTTGAACATCGTTATGGAAAGTATTTACCACAATTACGGCAAACCCGTATTCAAGTTTAAGCCTGCAAGCGAAAAAGTCATCAGTATGAAAGAGTTGGTGGAATCTAAATACGGATTGTGGTCGTCATTGCTTGGTGAATTAGAGGCAGAAACTGATTCCGAAGAAAATACTGAAGACAATTCAGCAACTGAAGAGTAATCATCTGCCAACAGGCCGCCGAGATTTTCGAGCGGCCTGCTTATTGCAAATTTGACAGTGTTTACCTACGATGCGCCCTTGGTGCATTTCGTCTGAGTTTTTCAGACGACCTTTTTAAGGAAAACTATGTTTGGAAACTTTGATTTCAGTTATGTGCTGCTTGCTATCCCACCGGTGATGCTTTCCTTGGTCATGCGTGAGATTGCACGCGGTTATGTTGCATATCGCTGTGGCGACCCCACCGCATTACAATTCGGACGGTTGACATTAAATCCGATGGCGCATATCGATTTGATAGGAACAATCATCGTACCTGCATTGAGCCTGGCGTTAACACCGTTTGTTTACGGCTGGGTACGCCCCATACCGATTAATGCCCGCAATTTTAAGAATGTGCGCAGCGCGCGGAGATGGATTGCCGTTGCCGGTCCGGTAACCAATCTGATTCTGGTGTATTTCTGGGCGATGCTCTCGTTTTTAGGTGGCGCTGTCCCTGAGGCGTATGTTGACCCATTAATGATCATGACCCAGTTTGGTATGACAATCAATATAGTTTTGATCGTCATTAACCTGCTTCCGATTTTGCCGCTCGATGGTGGCGTCATTCTTGACTCTTTCCTCAATGCAAAATGGTCTATGAAGTTTCGTCAAATCGAACCTTATGGAACATGGATTGTTTTGGCTTTGCTTCTTACGGGCGCGTTGTCGGGTTTGATTAACTTATTTTCTCTGATGATAGGGAGTTCAGTCTCTATCTTTACCGCATTGATTTTGGCAGGTATAGCCGACTTAGTAAAATAGCAAGGTAAATGGAAAACAAAGGTCGTCTGAACTTTTTCAGACGACCTTTTTCCTATCCGTCAAAGTAAATTCCATTGGAAACCCTGCTTAAAAATTGTACAATGGCAGCCCTTTCCATACGGCGGTTTGACCATGCGCATCGGCGGCTACATTATCGACAATCCTATTGCACTCGCCCCGATGGCGGGCATTACGGACAAACCGTTCCGCCGACTTTGCCGAGATTTTGGCGCGGGTTGGGCGGTGTGCGAAATGCTGACCAGCGACCCGACGCTTAGAAATACCAAAAAGACCCTGCGCCGCAGCGATTTTGCCGATGAAGGCGGCATCGTTGCCGTCCAAATTGCCGGCAGCGATCCGCAGCAGATGGCGGATGCCGCGCGTTACAACGTCAGTCTGGGGGCGCAGGTTATCGACATCAACATGGGCTGCCCCGCCAAAAAAGTCTGCAACGTTCAAGCCGGCAGTGCGCTGATGCAAAACGAGCCGCTGGTTGCCACCATTCTTGAAGCCGTCGTCCGCGCGGTGGACGTTCCCGTTACCCTTAAAACCCGTTTGGGCTGGCACGACGACCACAAAAACCTGCCTGCCATCGCCCGCATCGCCGAAGATTGCGGCATTGCCGCGCTTGCCGTCCATGGACGCACACGCACGCAAATGTACAAAGGCGAAGCAACTTACGATCTGATTGCCGACACCAAAGGTCGTCTGAAAATCCCCGTCTGGGTCAACGGCGACATCACCTCACCGCAAAAAGCCGCCGCCGTCCTCAAACAAACCGCCGCAGACGGCATCATGATAGGGCGCGGCGCACAAGGCAGGCCGTGGCTCTTTCGCGATTTGAAATATTACGCCGAACACGGCGTTTTGCCGCCTGCCTTGAGCTTGGCAGAATGTAACGCCACCATTTTGAACCACATCCGCGCCATGCACGCGTTTTATGGCGAAGTTGCCGGCGTACGCATTGCCCGCAAACACATAGGCTGGTACATCGACGCCATGCCCGACGGCGAGCAGACGCGCCGCGACATCAACCGCTTGGACAGCGCCGCGGCACAATACGACACCCTTGCCGCCTATCTTGAGACGCTTTCAGAGAAAACCGACCGCTGGGTGTGTGAGTATCGTGAAGGTTAGGGCGTTTCAGACGACCTTTTTATCTTGGGAGAAGTAAATATGAAATTAACGCCGCGTTTACAAAGCTTGGGTATTGCTGCGCTGTTGATGACAGGATACGGTTTTTATGCTTATGACTATAATTTGATAGCCTGTAAATTAATGGATCGCTCTTGGAATGACGACAAGGGCAGGTGCATTAATCCCAATTGTCGTCAACATGATGCGTGTATGCTGAGTGCAGGGAAGGATAAAGCAACATGCGAAACCATCCGCCCTGGCGACAGCTTGGATAAAGCTTGGTATGTGCTGGGTAAGCCTTGGCATGAGGAAAACGGGCGGTTCTTTTGGAGTAATAAATATGGAGATCATGTAGCAGAAATCGAACCTGACGGAGAAAAGGTTGGCAAGATTACCTGCTTTGAGCAGTAGGTTGCGTGAGAAGATGGTTTCAGGAAGTCTTATGTTTCAGTTGTTAAAACGGCTCTTTACCCAAAAACATCAAATTGATTCCATGTTTCCGCGCAATCGTTTTGAACATGTGGATTGGGAGCGGGAATTGACCGGCGCTAGCCGTCGGCTGGTCAATGCTAATGGACATTATGATGAGCAGGGCAGTACGGTCGAGTTGGAGCTAAGTGAACGTGCGCACAATATCCTGCTGTATTTTCCCCGTGACAGCGAAACCCCATATAGGGAAATTTTGCATTGTCTCAATGGGTGGGACAATCAAATCCAAGCCTCTCTGGAAAAAGAAGCGTAATCGCCTATTCCCAGTATGTATAAAGAAATGGGGTATAGCCGCAAATCTTGGCAACGAACCCGGCAATATCATGTTTGGATAGTGAATTGCGAAGAAAAACCGTATTGCATCCAATACGTTGCCGATCATGTCAATAATGAATTTGTTATCTTTCTTGCTCAAGAAAACGGCACATGGCGGGCATTTTGGGATAGGGAGTTACAGAAACCCGTTGCTGCATAAATCTTACGGCGCATCTCAAAACGAGCAGGAGAGCTAAGGCAGTTTTCTGAAATTAAATCAGTCAAATATAGTGGATTAAATTTAAACCAGTACGGCGTTGCCTCGCCTTGCCGTACTATTTGTACTGTCTGCGGCTT
>CAKMQH010000005.1 GCA_927911515.1 uncultured Neisseria sp. | reverse complement strand
AACTTCAATAGTGGGAAGCGGTCGATGTGTTTGGCAATCATGGCTTGGGCGGTTTGCTGGAAGAAGGTGCTCATGAGAAATCCCCTAAATGTCTTGGGTGGGAATTTAGGGGATTTTGGGGAATTTTGCAAAGGTCTCTAGTGGATTAACTTTAAACCAGTACGGCGTTGCCTCGCCTTAGCTCAAAGAGAACGATTCTCTAAGGTGCTGAAGCACCAAGTGAATCGGTTCCGTACTATCTGTACTGTCTGCAGCTTCGTCGCCTTGTCCTGATTTAAATTTAATCCACTATACTAAGCAGAACCCACGCCGAAGGAACCCGATAAAGTACGGAAAAAACAACAAAAAAGCTCGTCTGAAAACCATCCATCCCTTTCAGACGACCTCCTGCTAAACCCTTCCTAATTTTCCCCTGCTATCCTCCCATTAATTAAGGAGAACACCATGCGCGTATTGCTTGCAGAAGACGACCACATGATTGCCCAAGCCGTAGCCGCCAACCTCAAAGACAGCGGCTATGCCGTCGATTGGGTCAAAAACGGCAGCCAAGTTTCTACCGCCCTTCAGGCACAGAACTACGACTTGCTGCTGCTCGACCTCGGACTGCCCGGCAAAGACGGGTTGGATGTTCTCACCCAAATCCGACACGAAGGCAGCAAAACCCCCGTCCTCATCGTAACCGCCCGCGACGACCTCCACAGCCGCCTCAACGGGCTGGACGGCGGCGCCGACGACTACATCGTCAAACCCTTCGACATGGCGGAGCTGCAAGCCCGTATGCGCGCCGTCCTGCGCCGCCACAGCGGCCACAGCCAAACCCTGCTGACCAACGGCGCACTTACCCTCAACCCCGCCACCTACCAAGTCGAAGTCAAAGGAGAAGACAAACCCGTCCTCCTGAGCAACAAAGAATTTGCCGTCCTCCAAGCCCTGATGATGCGCCCCGGCATCATCCTCTCCCGCAGCGACCTTGAAGACAAAATCTACGGCTGGGCGAAGAAGTCGAGAGCAACGCCGTCGATTTCCTCATCCACGCCCTGCGTAAAAAGCTCGGCAAAGAACACATCCAAAACGTACGCGGCGTAGGCTGGCTAGTCGCAAAAGAGGTCGTCTGAAACCTCAATCCGCGCATCCATGCCCGCCCATGCCATAATTAATAACAAAACCTAAAACAGCCTCGCCAAACACACTATGCATCACTTTATCCAGACCCTCAAACAATCCCTGCAAGTCCGTATCAGCATCGCCCTGATACTGATGTTCCTGCCTTTGTCCATCATCGCAGGCGCGTTCTCCTATTACCAAACCTACCATGAAGCCGAAGAGCTTCAGGACGACCTGTTGCGCCAAACCGCCGCCTACATCAACCCCAAAACCACCGACTACACACAAATAGGCAGCGAAAACCACATCCTCATCCAAACATTCGGACAAGAAGACACCGTCCCGTTGTCCAACACACTCGGCGAAGGATTCCACACCATCAAAGGCGGCGTTGACGACGACGATGACGATGATGACGACGAATACCGCGCCTACATCCGCCAAACCCCGCAAGGCAAAATCGCCGTACTCCAAGAAAACCGAATACCGCGACGACCTTGCAGCCACCGCCGCCTACCAAAGCGTCCTCCCGCTGCTCATCGCCCTGCCCCTCATGATCCTGCTGACCGTGTGGATCACCTACCGCGCCATGCGTCCCGTTAAGACCCTTTCCGCCTCCCTCGGACAACGCCGTTCAGATGACCTCTCGCCGCTGGACGGAGAAGGCGTGCCCAGCGAAATACAAGGCTTCGTTACCGCCATCAACCAACTGCTGCAACGCACAGGCGAAAACATCCGCCGCCAGCAACGCTTCATCGCCGATGCCGCCCACGAACTGCGCAGCCCCCTGACCGCCCTCTCCCTTCAGGCAGAACGGCTCACCAAACTGCCCCAATCGGACGAAGCCCGCGAACAGACCGGACTCATTCTCCAAAGCATACAGCGCAACCGCTACCTGCTCGAGCAGCTCCTGACCCACGCCCGCGCCCAAGGCTCCGAGACCCAACGCAACCTGACCGACATCAGCCTGCAAGCCCAGTTCCGCCGCGTGCTGCAAGAACTCATGCCCCTTGCCCTCAACAAACAGCAAGACATCGGCGTCGCCGTTGAAAACGACCTGCGCATCCGTGCCGACGACACCGAAATCTACACCCTCATCAAAACCTTCACCGACAACGCCATCCGCTACACCCCCGCAGGCGGCCGCATCGACATAGGTTTCAGCGAGACCCCGACCACCCTCACCATCTGGGTGGAAGACGACGGCCCCGGCATCCCCGCCGCCGAACGCAGCCGCGTAACCGACGCCTTCTACCGCATACTCGGCACGGAACAACAAGGCACCGGACTCGGACTCTCCATCGCCGACGCCATCGCCAAACGCTACGGCGGCAAACTCATCCTCGCCGACAGCCGCAACTTCGCCCACGGTCTGCTGATACAGGCGGAACTCAACAAACAGCTTCTCCGGGCAGACTAAGCAAACAAAAAGGTCGTCTGAAATCCGTTTTCAGACGACCTTTTTCTATCCCCCTTTCTTTTATCTAAGCATTTGCATCACAACAAATATTCCCTCAAAAAACAGGTTTTCCCTCCCCTCCAATCTTTCCGCCCCATTCAAACGACGCGCGCCAAGCATCAACTCTATCGCCCGCACTCTAGAAATCCGTCTGCATCAAGTTTGGTTAAAGCACATCAGCAAATCCCAATCTCTAAAATATGATTAATATTCTCTTAATAAATAGAATTTTTTGCAAATCATTATCAATTAATATTAGAATACGCACTCTCAAATTAACGTAACCCATGAACAACCCATCTAGAGGAAGAATTATGAAATCCCCCCATTCCCCCGCCTTCCGTTTCAGCGTCATGGTGCTGGCACTGTCTTCAGGCTTTGCCCATGCTGAAAATATCAAACCCGAAGCAACAGCCGAATTGAAAGAAGTCGTCGTTACCGGTACTGCCGTACCGACCCGCGTTACGCGCAATCAGCTTGACCGCGAAACTTCGACCGATTTGAAACAAGTCATGAAAGATCAAATCGGCATGGATGTCGGCGGCGGCAACGGCGTGGCGCAGTTTTACAGCATTCGCGGCGTCGGCGAAGACAAGATTAATTTGGAAGTGGACGGCACCAGCCAATCCACTAAAATTTTCCACCACCAAAGCCGCTTCCAGCTTGACCCCGCTTTGGTGAAAAGCATCAACGTCGAAAAAGGCACGGGCGCGGCGAGCGCGGGCTTGGGCGCGGTCGGCGGTACCATCCGCGTAACGACGGTTGACGCGAAAGACCTGCTGACCGACGGCAAACCTTTCGGTTTCAAACTCGGCGCGGGCTTGAGCAGCAATAAAGGCTCAACCGGCAACGCGGCGGTTTACGGCTATCAAAACGGCTTCGATGCCCTGTTTGCAGGCAACTTCCTCAACAACCGCGACTACAAAGACGGCAACGGCAATGTCAACCACGGCAGTCGTCTGAAACAGCACAGCTACCTCGCCAAACTCGGCTACGACTTCAACGACGACCACGGCATCCGCCTGACCTACCGTCAGGAATACCAAAAAGGCAACCGCACCGACAAAGCCGAGTTCCAAAACGTTGACAGCTACGTCGGCGTGGACGGTACTTACCAAAAAGAGCAATCCTACAATCTGGAATACCGCGGCCGCAACGTTGGCTTCCTCGACAAAATCGACGCCAACGTCTTCCAAATCAACACCGACGACACCAAGCCGCCTAAAGGCGCGCCTTCCCCGAAAGCCCATGCCTCCGGCACGGCTCAAGGCGGCGTTCCCATCGGCCAGCTTGAGTTAAGCAAAATCAAAGCGACCGGCGCCAACCTGAACCTCGCCAGCTCCTTCGGCGACGGACACATGGTGAAATACGGCGTCAACTACCGCCACGAAACCTCCGAGCCGTCCGACAAAGGCGCATGGTTGAAGATTCTCGGCCTGTATGACCGCGACAAAGAGAAGAAAGCCGAATACGGCGTGTACGCGGAAGGCATTTGGAACCTGCACCCCGTTACCCTGACCACCGGCCTGCGTTACGACCATTTCAAATACAACGCCGCCAGCAAACAAAGCGCGTCGCACGGCCAGCTCAACCCCAGCATCGGCGCGATTTGGGACATCAACGACAACTTCTCCCTCTTGGCAAACCTCAATCAGGCAAGCCGTGCACCCCGCCTGAACGAAGCCCTGTTGGCTAACGAACGCGCAGGCGCCGCCGCCGATTTGGACAGCAACCTCAAAGCCGAAACCGCCCGTCGCGCCGAACTGGGCTTCAAATGGCGCAACGACAACTTCAACGTCAGCGGCAGCGTGTTCCACCAACGCATCAAAGACCTCATCGTCTATCGTTGGGCAAAAATCAACAACAACACCGCCTCCATCACCGAACGCGGCAAGATTTACAACGGCGGCACGCTCAAAACCTACGGCTACGAACTTGACGCATCCTACCGCTGGGGCGGCCTGACCGCGCGCGCCGGCGTGTCCTACGTCAAACCGCGTCTGAACGGCGAAATGTACTACGGCGAAAGCCCGATTCAAGCGGAAGACCACGAAAGCTCGTTCACCTTCTGGAACACCGGCCGCCAATGGCTGACCGGCCTGTCTTACCAGTTTGAAAACCCCAAACTCGAAATCGGCTGGCGCGGCCGCTACGCCCAAAGCGTGAAATACACCGACGTCGCCCGCGGACAAGGCACGATACACGGCAAGAAATCAGGCTACGGCGTACACGACATCTATGCCAACTGGCAGCCGCTGAAAAAAGACAACCTGAACGTCAACTTCGCCGTCAACAACATCGGCAACAAACAATACCGTTCACACAGCCAACGCTTCCCTGACGGCAACGGACGCGTGCCCTTCTACGAGCGCGGCCGCGAGTTTGCCTTGGGCGTGAATTACCGCTTCTGATCAAAGCATTGGCAAAAGGTCGTCTGAAACCTGATTTTTGGGTTTCAGAGACCTTTTCGTTATAGCAAACCTGCAATGAACTACGAACACTGCCCGAAATCCGTTAAAATACCGCATCCTTATTTTCAGACGATCTCAAACCATGTTGGTACTCGGAATCGAATCATCCTGCGATGAAACGGGCGTTGCACTTTACGACACCGAACGCGGCCTGTTGGCCCACCATCTTCACACCCAAATGGCGATGCACGCCGAATACGGCGGCGTTGTCCCCGAACTTGCCAGCCGCGACCACATCCGCCGCGTCGTGCCGCTGACGCAGGGCTGTTTGCAGGAAGCGGGCGTTTCATACGACGACATCGATGCCGTCGCCTACACCCAAGGGCCGGGCTTGGGCGGCGCGCTTCTGGCGGGTTCTGGCTACGCCAACGCCTTGGCGTTTGCCTTGAACAAACCTGTCATTCCCATCCACCATCTCGAAGGTCATTTGCTCTCCCCGCTTTTTGGCGGACGACAAACCAGAATTTCCGTTCGTCGCCCTGCTGGTTTCGGGCGGGCATACGCAGTTTATGGCAGTGCGCGGCATTGGCGATTACACGCTGATGGGCGAAAGCGTCGACGATGCGGCGGGCGAAGCGTTCGACAAAACCGCCAAACTCTTAGGGCTGCCCTACCCGGCGGCGCGAAGCTGTCCGAACTGGCGAAACTGGGCAACCCCGATGCTTTCTCGTTTCCGCGCCCCATGCTCCATTCGCACGATTTGCAGATGAGCTTCTCCGGTTTGAAACGCCGTGCTGACCGCCGTCGAAAAAGTCCGCGCCGAAAACGGCGGCGAAATCCCCGAGCAAACGCGCAACGACATCTGCCGCGCGTTTCAAGACGCGGTGATTGACGTCCTCGCCGCCAAAGCCAAAAAAGCCTTGTTGGATACCGGATTCAGAACTTTGGTCGTCGCGGGCGGCGTCGGTGCAAACTGGAAGCTGCGCGACGAATTTTCCCGCCTGAGCGTCAAAAAGCTGTCTGAAAAAGGCAAACCCAAGCCTAAGGAAGAAAAAAATCAAAATCTGCTTCCCGCCCATGGAATACTGCACCGACAACGGCGCGATGATTGCCTTTGCCGGCGCAATGAGGTTGCAGGAGCGGCAGCCCGTAGGCGCGTTCAACGTCAAACCGCGCTGGCCGCTGTCGGATATTGTGAAATAGTTCGGAACAAAGAAAAAAGGTCGTCTGAAACCCAATTTTGGATTTCAGAGACCTTTTGCATGACTTCAAGCAGAACGAGACCTTTGCAAAATTCCCCAAAATCCCCTAAATTCCCACCCAAGACATTTAGGGGATTTCTCATGAGCACTTCTTCCAGCAAACCGCCCAAGCCATGATTGCCAAACACATCGACCGCTTCCCACTATTGAAGTTGGATCCAGGTGATTGATTGGCAACCGATCGAACAGTACCTGAACGTCAAAGAACCCGTTACCTTAGAGACCACCGCGGCCGTCCCGCCTATCCACTG
>CAKMQH010000004.1 GCA_927911515.1 uncultured Neisseria sp. | reverse complement strand
CTGATTTAAATTTAATCCACTATACTTTTATTCTCAAGGAAATCATGATGTCCGCTCCGCTTGAAATCGAAACCCACCCTTTCCCTGCCGTACTGCCGCCGCAGGCGACGGTAATGATGATGGGGACTTTTCCGCCCAAGGAAGACAAACGCGCGATGCAGTTTCATTACCCGAATTTCCAAAACGATATGTGGCGCGTTTATGGGCTGGTGTTTTTTAATGATGCGGCGTATTTCCAGATGCCGTCTGAAAAAGCGTTTGATGCCGAGAAAATCAAGGCGTTTTTGCACGAACGTGGGATTGCGTCCTGCCCGACCGTGTTAAAGGCGGTGCGGGAACACGGCAATGCGTCGGACAAGTTTTTGCAAGTGGTTGAAACTGTCGATTTGGCGGCGGTGTTGGCGCAGATGCCCGACTGCCGCCATATCTGCACCACCGGCGGTAAGGCGACGGAAATCCTGCTCGATATTCAGGGCGGCGGCATCAAAATGCCGAAAACGGGTGAAACCGTGCCGTTTCCGTTTGCCGGACGGGATTTGACACTGACCCGCCTGCCGTCCACTTCGCGCGCTTATCCTTTGAGTTTGGCGAAAAAGGCGGCGGCGTATCGGGCGTTTTTCGAAATGGCGGGTTTGTGTGAAAAGCAGTTATAATTGCCGACAATTTTCCCTTTCAGACGACCTTCTTAAACCGAGGTCGTCTGAAAAAACAGACAAGGAAGAAATCCGATGAAAAACTACCAAGCGCCCGACGAGAAGGCTTTTTCGGCGAACACGGCGGACTTTATGTCTCCGAAACCCTGATTCCCGCCTTGCAAGAGCTGGCGGATGCCTATCAAGCAGCGAAAAACGACCCGTCGTTTTGGGAAGAGTTCCACCGCGATTTGAAACACTACGTCGGACGCCCCAGCCCCGTTTACCATGCCGCGCGATTGTCCGATCATTTGGGCGCGCGCAAATCTGGTTGAAACGCGAAGACTTGAACCACACCGGCGCGCACAAGGTAAACAACACCATCGGTCAGGCATTACTCGCCCGTCGCATGGGCAAAAAACGTGTTATCGCCGAAACCGGCGCGGGTCAGCACGGCGTGGCCTCCGCTACCGTCGCCGCCCGCTTCGGCATGACTTGCGACGTGTACATGGGCGCGGACGACATCCAGCGCCAAATGCCCAACGTTTTTCGTATGAAATTGTTGGGCGCAAACGTGGTCAGCGTCGACAGCGGCAGCCGCACGCTGAAAGACGCGATGAACGAAGCCATGCGCGAATGGGTCGCCCGTGTGGACGACACGTTCTACATCATCGGCACCGCCGCCGGCCCCGCGCCGTATCCCGAATGGTGCGCGATTTCCAATGCGTTATCGGCAACGAAGCCAAAGCGCAGATGCAGGAAGCCATCGGCAGACAACCCGACGTCGCCGTTGCCTGCGTCGGCGGCGGCTCGAACGCCATCGGACTGTTCCACCCTTATATCGGCGAAGAAAACGTGCGCCTCATCGGCGTGGAAGCCGGCGGTTTGGGCGTGGATACCCCCGACCACGCCGCACCGATTACCAGTAAAGCCCCCATCGGCGTATTGCACGGCTTCCGCAGCTACCTGATGCAGGACGAAAACGGTCAAGTCTTGGGCACGCACTCCGTTTCAGCAGGCTTGGATTACCCCGGCATAGGCCCGGAACACAGCCACCTGAACGACATACAACGCGTCGAATACACCGTCGCCAAAGACGACGAAGCACTCGAAGCCTTTGATTTGTTGTGCCGCTTCGAAGGCATCATCCCCGCGCTCGAATCCAGCCACGCCCTCGCATGGGCAGTCGCCAACGCGCCGAAAATGGGCAAAGACCAAGTGATTCTGGTCAACCTGTCCGGCCGCGGCGATAAAGACATCAATACCGTGGCGAAGTTGAAAGGGATTGAGTTGTAAGGATGATGTGAAGGTCGTCTGAAAACAAAATATGACAGTTCTCCCCAATTGTTACAGCTATTTCCGTATGGTATCCGACCACGATTGCGCCGATGAATTGACGCAATTGCTCGGTATCCAGCCGTTTTCTGTTACCCGATGTGGAGAGACGCATTTGGCTAATGGAATACTGCGCCCGAAGACGACCGATTGGAGTGCATGGAATGGCTGCCGCCAAGATCAGCCGGTAAATGATGCAGAAGGGCAGTGCCTGCGGATTGTCCGCCAATTGCGAGAGAACGTTGATGCACTTGCCCGATTCCGTCAGCAATACCAAGCAAAATTTTGGTTGGAAGTTGTCCCTGAATATGTTGTGGATGCAGAACAAAATCCCTCTATCGGATTTAGTCGGGAAATCATAGAATTTTGTTATCTGACAGGTACGGAAATAGACGTCGACGTCCATCATTACTGCAATTTCTGCGACTCTGATGAATGACCAAACGGTACGCTGCATTAATCTGCCTTCGTTGACCTGAATTTATCTTTTAATGTCCTTGGTTTTGGGATGTCAATAGGATATGGGGTGTATTCATGTTCATGCCTTTATTAGCTATCTCACTTGAAATTCCCAAAATAACGCCGTTTGAAAGTCCACCTTTCAAACGGCTTGTTTTTTAGCTGCCGAAAATTTGTCCGCGTAATAATGCGCTGGAGATTAACCACTTTACCGAAAACAGGTTTCAGACGACCTTTTTCTTATCCGATAGAGACTTTTCAGGTTTTCATCTAATCAGAGTGGGTTAAAATAGCGGAATTTGATATAAACCCTTCTTAGAAAATATGTTGCCCGAACACACTTCCTCCCTGCCCGATTTCGACCGCGCCCATCTGCTCCATCCCTATACATCCATGACCGACCCGTTGCCTGTTTATCCGGTGCGCCGTGCGGAGGGCGTGCATATTGAATTGGCGGACGGTACGCGGCTGATTGACGGGATGTCGTCTTGGTGGTGTGCGATACACGGCTACAATCATCCTGTTTTGAATCAGGCGGTTGAGGCGCAGATTAAGCAAATGTCGCATGTGATGTTCGGCGGTTTGACGCACGAGCCGGCGGTGGAGCTGGGCAAATTATTGGTCGGAATTTTGCCGCAGGGGCTGGACCGTATTTTTTTATGCGGATTCGGGTTCGGTTTCGGTAGAAGTTGCGCTGAAGATGGCGGTGCAATACCAGCAGGCGCGGGGTTTGACCGCGAAGCAGAATATCGCGACGGTGCGGCGCGGGTATCACGGCGATACTTGGAACGCGATGTCCGTCTGCGATCCGGAAACGGGGATGCATTATATTTTCGGCAGCGCTCTGCCGCAGCGTTATTTTGTCGATAATCCGAAAAGCCGTTTCGACGATGAATGGGATGAGGCGGATTTGCAGCCTGTCCGCGCCTTGTTTGAAGCGCATCATGCGGATATCGCCGCCTTTATTTTGGAACCGGTCGTGCAGGGCTCGGGCGGCATGTATTTTTATCATCCGCAGTATCTTCGCGGATTGCGCGATTTGTGCGATGAATTTGATATCGTGTTGATTTTTGACGAAATTGCCACCGGATTCGGGCGCACGGGCAAGATGTTTGCCTGCGAACACGCGGAGGTCGTGCCGGATATTATGTGTATCGGCAAGGGCTTGAGCGGCGGCTATATGACGCTGGCGGCGGCAATCACTTCGCAAAAAGTCACCGAAACGATTTCGCGCGGCGAAGCGGGCGTGTTCATGCACGGCCCGACCTTTATGGCGAACCCGCTGGCGTGTGCCGTTGCCTGCGCTTCGGTCAAACTGCTTTTGTCCCAAGATTGGCAGGCAAATATCCGCCGCATCGAAAGCATCCTGAAAGGTCGTCTGAAAACCGCATGGGACATTCGCGGCGTGAAAGACGTGCGCGTTTTGGGTGCCATCGGCGTGATCGAGCTGGAAAAAGGCGTGGATATGGCGCGTTTTCAAGCGGACTGCGTGGCGCAGTGCATTTGGGTGCGCCCATTCGGCAGGCTGGTATACCTCATGCCGCCTTACATCATTTCAGACGACCTCTTGACCGAACTTGTCGATAAAACCGTACAAATCTTGAAGGAACACAGTAAATGAAAGGCGTTTACTTCGTCAGCGGCATAGACACGGACATCGGCAAAACCGTCGCCACCGGTGTGTTGGCAAAACAATTGTTGCAGCAGGGCAAAAGCGTGATCACGCAAAAGCCCGTGCAAACCGGTTGCCAAAACATCGCCGATGACATCGCCGTCCACCGCAAAATCATGGGCATACCCATGCAGGAAGCCGACAAACAGCGGCTGACCATGCCCGAAATCTTCAGCTATCCCGCCTCGCCCCACCTCGCCGCCCGTCTGGACGGCAGGACTTTGGACTTGAACAAAATCCTCACCGCTACGCAGCAACTGGCGGCGCAATACGAAATCGTATTGGTCGAAGGTGCAGGCGGGTTGATGGTGCCGCTAACGGAAAACCTGTTAACCATTGATTATATTCAGCAACAAGATTATCCCGTCATCCTCGTCACCAGCGGACGGCTCGGCAGTATTAACCACACCCTGCTCAGCTTCGCCGCACTCAAGCAATACGGCATCAGCCTGCATAGCCTGATTTTCAACCACATCCACGACAGCCGCGACGAACACATCGCCCAAGACAGCTTGGCGTATCTAAAAGGTCGTCTGAAAACAGATTTTCCCGATACGGAGTGGATGGAGCTGGACAAAACGGAGACGGACGAAAGGTCGTCTGAAAACGCTTAAAACATGAAACCCATCAATCTAAACCCCATGAATCCCCCTTTAAATTGGCAAGACAAATTTCCCAGCGAGCTGCCGCAAGGCTGGAACGAACGCGCCGCCGCCTTGTCTCAGGCGCAATCGCTGACCGTCGCTTTACGCGCCTTGGGCGGCAGCTTTACGGTAAAAGTGCTGTATATGGGCGAGTTGGACGGGCAGGGCAATTCGTTTGGCGAAAACCATGCTGAAACTGCCGCCCCGCAATTCGTCCGCGATGTTTTGCTGCATCTGGACGGCGTTCCCGTCGTACAGGCGCGCAGCGCGTGCAGCCCGCAATCGCAAGCCTGGCGCGGCGTATTGGATTGCGGCACGCAGCCTTTGGGCGAGCGGCTGTTTGACGGTACACTGCCGCTAAAGCGTTCGGCGTTTGAGTTTTGCCTGATGGAAAACGCAGGCGGTCAGGATGATTTCAGACGACCTGCTGCTGCCCGAAGGTCTTATTTCGATTGGGATGGCGAGGTGTTGGAATTGACGGAATATTTTTTGCCGGGGTTGGCGCAGTTTGTGTAGAGAGTGGATATGCCGTTTTTGTATCTTTCTGTAAAAATTGGGGATAAGGGACTAAATAAAATAGTAAAATCTAAAAATTGATTTATAATGAACATAATACGCTAAGCAATAATTACAAATTGATTTATTATACCAATAACATATTTTTCACATTCGCATGAAGATAAGACGTGTTCTCCTACATTTTTTCCCGCGCTATGCCGTCGGACGGATGGTTATATACGGCAAGCTGATGCGCATCGACAAGCCCATTGGCACGTTGTTGCTGCTTTGGCCGACCTATTGGGCGTTATGGGTCGCTTCGGAAGGCATTCCGCAAGCGGATATTTTTGGGCGTTTACCGCCGGTACATTCTTTATGCGCAGCGCAGGCTGCGTGATCAACGACTTTGCCGACCGCAATTTTGACGGCTCGGTCGAGCGCACGAAAAACCGCCCCTTTGCACGCGGTCTGGTTTCTAAAACCGAAGCAATTCTGCTGACGATTATCCTCTGTCTGCTTGCTGCCCTCTGCATGACGCCGCTGAACCTGTTGACTTGGGTGATGAGCGTTCCCGCGCTGTTTCTGGCGATGACTTATCCTTTTACCAAACGGTTTTTCCCGCTGCCGCAGTTTTATTTGGGACTGGCGTTTTCTTTCGGGATTCCGATGGCGTTTGCCGCCGTCCGCAGCGGCGTGCCTTCTACGGCGTGGCTGATGTTTACCGCCAATGCTTTGTGGACGCTTGCCTACGACACGATTTATGCGATGTCGGACAAGGAAGACGATTTGAAAATCGGGATTAAAACTTCGGCAATCACGTTCGGTGATCACGATATTTCCGCATCCATGCTCTGCCATTTTTGGTTTACCGCGCTGATGGCGGTGTTGGGCGTGAAAATCGGTGCGACATGGCCGTATTGGATCATGCTGCCTGCGGTAGCGTGGCTGCAAATCGGTCAATACCATGCCATCAAAACCCGCGACCGCCAGACTTGTTTTAAAGTGTTTTTGGATAACAACCATATTGGTCTGCTCTGTTTCTTGGGTCTGTCGGGGCATTATTTGTGGACTGTGGCTGCTACACGATTGTAAGGCAATAGAATGGATAACACGTCGTCTGAAAAGGGTTTCAGACGACGTTTTGTGTTTTTAGGGAAGGGCGGATTGATGATGGTGCTGGGTTTTATAGTGGATTAACTTTAAACCAGTACGGCGTTGCCTCGCCTTAGCTCAAAGAGAACGATTCTCTAAGGTGCTGAAGCACCAAGTGAATCGGTTCCGTACTATCTGTACTGTCTGCGGCTTCGTCGCCTTGTCCTG
>CAKMQH010000003.1 GCA_927911515.1 uncultured Neisseria sp. | reverse complement strand
TTTCCAACTGGCATCCATTGCTGACGCATCCACTTTGTAGCCGCCGGCAAAGATTCCGGCAATCTCGTCTGGCATTCTGTAAATGATATGGGCCAATTTCATGTAAGTCGCCGGAGCCAACGAGAGCCCGATAATCAACATCCATCCGCAGCATTTCTTGAGAAAATCCACGGCCAGTACATCAAGGCTAGAATTGTAATAATCCCAAAATGACAAGCAGTACGTAAAAAGAAAAACAGGCGACGAACAGTGGTGTAACCTGTCCGATAAAGTCGCCAGTCTTATCCAACAGGTTCTGCCCCAAATCCGCCCCGAGCGTTTTGGCCACGTCGGCAAAAAAGGTTGACATAAACGTCTCCAATAAGAAAACCACCGTCGAAACGGTGGTTTTGCAGGGTTATGCGGTAGTTATTTTTCAGGAACAGGAAATTTTTTATCACAATCCACATTCGTGTTATTGATTCTGTTATCTCGAATACAATTATCACGTTTTTGTTGAATTTTACTGATTTCCATATCCTTGTTCATCTTCTCATAAAACTTCTCTTCTTCGGATTGACCGCAGGCGGACAATAATAATGTTGCATAGAGCAATCCCAATAGATGAAGTTTCATTTCAGATGTCCTATTAATGGTTTAACTACACGATTTGTTTGTGTTATTGATTCTGTTATCGCGGAGACAGTTATCATATGCCTGTTGTTTCTTAAACTGAACTTTTTCATCCAGTGCCATATACCGTTCCATCATATCCAGCCGAGTTTGATTCTGTTGGATATAGGCTTTTCCAAGGAAATACGGTTTTGCAGGTCAGCAGCTGCTTTGGCATCTTGGGTAGTATTTACCCTATCCATCAACGCCTTAATGTTTTGAAAGCGTAGTTCTGAATCCTTGATGGCTTTCAGAGTCAGATCAAAATGTTTGATCAAACGCTCATTATCCGCGTTTTGATTATAGCCTTTGGAACTCAATAGATTGTTAAAGTTCCCACCTTTCGTCTGCATGGCTGCATCATAAACCGATTTCCACTCATCAGGCAGTTGTTCAAGTGCGTCGGTTTTCAGGATATTGCCCAAATTGCGGTTGCCGGTCAGGGCTTTGACTTGGTTCTTCAATTCGGTAATTTGCTTGATCTGGTTTTGAATTTGTTGCCCCAGTTGGATGCCCTGTTGTATCGACTGGGCAAGCTGCGCAGGGTCTATCACGGGAATACCACCCGCCATCGTTGGGGCAGAGGTAGCAATCATCAGACCAACGGCAAACGCCCCCGCTGTTTTTTTGACTTTGTAAAGTTTCATCGAAATCTCCTACGAACAATGAGAAACGCCGCATTGTGCGGCGGATGGGTGAGGCCGTCCGTAAACGGCAGGAAAGTAAAAGGCCGTCTGAAAACAGTTTCAGACGGCCTATGTGTTTATATTTCAGTGAATATTTGCGTTCGGCTTTTCTCCTTCGAACTAAGTGGATGTTTTACCAGATACAGCCTGATAAAGCAGTGGCAGCCAAACATCGGGATCTTCGCTACCGGTTTCTTCCATAATGCGGTGCATTAGGGCAACATTTTCTGATGTGCCTGAAAGCACGACCAATTCGTCATGAAAATCGTGTAAATCAAGAGTGGCGAACGTACTCTGTTTACTTTGCTTAATCAAGAAAATACGGCTTTCAATCGGTAGTTTGAGAAGTTCGGCGCATTCTTTATCGGAAAGGCCGCATTTCATGTAAGATTCTTTGCTGCCGTCAGGGTTAGGTAGGAAAATTTTGGTCGGCGTTTGCTGTACGATGGCCGCAAAATTGGGGGAGTTGGCGGCATCTTCCGGTGACTGTGAATCCAAAAGCAAAAACTCACCTGACTTACGGCCGGTTTTCAGTGTTTTAAGCATCAAATCGGCTGTAATATCAAACCGGTCTGCATACCAGAATTCAGCAATGACCGAAGCCATCAAACTGCCTTCATCTGCCACACGGTCTGCCATTATTTCCTTCAAATACAGCAAATAAGCCAATACCGGACCTGTCGGTTCATAATCCTCTTTCAAGATACAGGTTACGTCCAGACCGATACGGAAAAACGCTTCCGGATCAAAGCGGTTTGACAGACTGTCCAAGCACCAAGCAAATTCTCCGCCCTCACTGCGGCACCACTTGGAGAGGCGCGTACGCAAAGAGTTTGGCGCGGTAGAGTATGGCAAGTTGTCCAGCAGGGTGCTGAAATTACGCAGGTCAAACTCCAGTTCGTAGAGTGTATCGACTGCCAACTTGATTTGCCGTTCCTCCGAAGCGTCTGCGCCGCCGGCACATTGTTTGACCAAGCGGTACAGGAAACTACGGTGTTTCGGCTGATCGGGCAGTTGGAACGGGTTAAAGCCGTTGTCAACGCCTTCTTCGACCGCGTAGTAAGTTCCGCCTAATGCCCGAACGAAGATTTCCATCCCCCTATCTAAATCCAGAACAAACAGATAAGGGTCAAACCGCGCCATAAAGGTCAGAATTGCGGTTTCCAGAGCGGTTTTACCCGTACCGGTTGCTCCAGTAATCAAAGTATGTCCCGCAATCCGTTTGCCGCGCATATTAATGTCTTTGCGGCTGTAATGCAGGTTCAGGTTAAACAGGGTGTTTGACAGCGTTTTCAGAGGCATCACCGGTGAACCGTCGCCAATCGGATTGCCCCAGCTTTTACCTTGGGAGTAGTTGTGCATTCCGAATACGGTAGCAAGATTGGTGGTTGTTTTCGGCATCATCCGCGGACGCTGTTTGTAACCCGGAATTTGGCTGAAAAAGGTTGAGGGCATCGAACCGGCTGCATGGACAAAACGGAATCCGTTTGCATTGAGGAACTCAGTCATCGCCGTCGAACCGTTTTTACGGGCAGCTTTCGGGGTATCCCCATATACAACAAGGGAGGCGGAATAATCGCCGAACATGGTGCGCCCCGCAGACAGTTCGCCTTTTCCCAAAGTCAGTTCGTCCTGCTGATCTGTCGCTTCGTCTTTTGCACTTTTCAAGGCGTTACGCTGTTGGTTGATGGCTGACTGCATATCAGCATTTTCCGTATAGATAAAACTTTGCGTCAGCGTAAATTCACACGGAAGTGACAAGACCGGCAGCAAAGTCATAATCTTACTCCGGCCAAAGTCCTTCAAATCGTAGCAGGTAGCAAACTTTCGATGTTCCGCACTTCTGATCTCCAGAATATCCGTACCGAAATGAAGGTCGGCAGTAGGGATGACTTTATATGCCGCAGAAGGGGTTAGGGGAATATTTTCCCTTAATCCCCCATTGCAAAGTGTTCCAAAGAATTGATAGACATCTGAGAATACCACCCCGTTCTCGTTTTCATAAACGCCCAACGGTTCGGGATCAAATATGCTTAATCCTTTTACGATTAAATCCAACAACTCCGCCGTTTCTTCAACCCCATCTGAAAAATCATGGTATTTCAAGACGACCGATAAGTAGAACAAATTTTCAAAATAGTCTTTTTGGTTGAATTGTTCAATATAGTGATCTGCAAACTGTCGGCAGAAGTTATTTTTGAAAATATAGTTTCTTTTCAAATCAATTTTCTGCCGTTGGAGCGTCGTCCATATGGCAAGCCGACTGCCATACTGCTTGCCAGCAGCATTCAAAACCCTTTTGAGGGTTTCGTTTGCCGCTATCAAATGCCCGTCATTCACGCCTTCAAACGGAATACCGTCAAATTTAACGGTAAAGCCCAAGTAGCCGTTTTCATAATGCACAATGTGCTCAGCAACGTGCCGACTGACTTTCGGAAAAAAGTTTTGCTGCGGCGGCTGCCTCTTCAGTTTCTTCCTTAATAAATCGGATGTAATCATCGCGGTCTCTTCCAAATTTGGTTGCTGTAATGGTTAGGGTGTCACCGAAAAGATTTGACTTCCTCCGGACGAACCACCAGTAAATTTCCAAACCCAATATACGTAATGCCTGATCATCCCTTTTCGTGAGTATCCTCAAGAAATAGATACAGGGCAGGGCCAGCAGAAAAATCCCGAAAGCCTTCAAATCGTAAACAGGCATAAGGAACATGGCGGTAGCCATAAACACCACTAAGATAATAAAGCCCGGAATAATAGGAACTCCGGCCAGCATGGCGACACGGGACAGTCCTTCATAAGAACTGTACTCTGTGTCAATATCGATTTCGGGTAATCCGTTCATCCGTATTTACCTTGTGTCAATTAGAACGTAACGCTTTTAGCTGCTTTAATAATCCCTGCCGCCAACGCCGGTCCGCATCCGAACAGAAAAATCCATCCGCAAACCCGAAGAATGTCGCCAAAAGATTTTTCTTGGAAATAACCGCCAACAGCCACGATGACAATCGCCACACCTGCGAGAACTGCCAAAATGTTGTACCACTCTTGAAACCATTGTTTGACTGTACTCTCTCCAGTTGACAGACCACCGGCGGCCAAAGCCGTCTGAATACCCCCCCAACATTGCACTAAACAAAACCGCTTTTACCCATTGACGGGTATTTTCACTCACATATTTCATTTTTGAAGCTCCAAAAAAAAAAGACCGCCAATATGGCGGATACAAAAAAACGACCATAAGGTCGTGTATTAAAAATCACCGAAAACATCCCAAGATTTAGGTTCTGGTTTTTGTAGAACAACTTGCTGATGTATTCCTCTTTCAATTCGGACAGGTATATCGGAGAAATTGGTTCGTTCTGAGAATACTGACTGTCTGTATGGCGAATCAGATGTTTTCTTGTTGGCAACTGTTACCGGAACAGGTTGTATTGCAGCAGGATTTTTTCCACTTAAACGTGCGTAACGTGCTTTGACATTGCGAACGTAGTGCTGGGTTTCCCGATATGGTGGAATACCACCATATCTACGAACTGCTCCTTCGCCGGCGTTATAGCCGGCAAGCACTAAGTCAAGATTACAGCCGTGACTGGATTTGTCAGGGAAGTGGTTACATAAAAAACGCAGGTACCGTGTACCTGCGATGATGTTCTGCTCGGGGTCGTACAAAAGCTTGGGATTGACCCCCATCCGTGCTGCCGTCCCAGGAATAACCTGCAAAAGGCCTCGCGCATCTTTGTTAGACAGGGCATAACGGTTACCACTACTTTCACGTCCCATAACTGCCCAAACCAAATTCTTGTCTAGCCTTTGTGCAGCGGAATGTTTTTCAACCAAAGCCTCATATTGAGGGTATGGGGCGGCGGCAAACGCCGATGAATGGAAGACAACAAAGAGTGAGGCAGTTAGTTTCAACATTTTTTTTCATATTTTTTTTCACATCCCATTTCTCGGCAGGGGACACCTGCCAGTCATTTACATAACGGATACGACCGCCCTCAACAGATTGATACCGTGTACCATACACAAAAACTTTCAGGCGACCGTCAGACATGGTTTTCAACACGTTGCAGTACATCAAATAATCAATCCGAGAACGGCTATTTAATGAATGCGTACATTTAAGAAGATGCGAACCGTTCCAACCTTTGGGCTGTTCATTATGGATTGTTCTGTTCATCCGGAATATCTGATTAAGGGACATCTTGCACTCCTACTATATAAAAAATGCCGCCCTTTAAGGCGGTATTATATAAGTTGTTGACTAATAATCTTATTGCTTCGTTTTTGAAGAAATGGCTTTGTCGTTAATGATCATATTATTCATTACAATGACTTGGTCCATAAGGTTGATCTTAGCCTTTAACATATAAATTTCCATTTGTTGCTGTAACAACATATTTTCTTGTTTGGAAATAATTTCATGCTGTATGACAATTACAATTATGTTAGTTATAAAAACTATCAATAGGAATAATAATTTGAATATTTTCATTAGCTACAATTTTTCCATTTTGAAAACAAAAAACGAAAATCTAAGCAAACTGAAAGTTAGATTGCTTGGATTTTCGTTCTTTGGGGTGTGTCCATTTTGTGACTGAAACACATTGAAATAAATAGTATGTGATGGTATGTGCAGACTTCACTTCTATTTAAAAACAATGGGTTAGTTTTTGTATTTAAGTCTCATAATCCCTTGGTCGTGGGTTCGAACCCACCGGACCCACCATATCCCTTGATGCGTCGCATTCGCTCTGCATCACTTCAAATCCAAGTCGGCTTCGTGCCATTTCTCCAGTCTCCACCATATCAACCTGTTTAGCTGAACATATAGATAGCACAACTTCTATATCTTCATGTTGCAACAAAACTAATTCTAATCAGACCCATATCTTCGCTTTCCCCTTGGTTTACCATTCATTTGATATTGCATCCCTCATACAATGAAACCAAACAATACAGCCGATATAAACAAGAGGTCGTCTGAACTGGTTTTCAGGCGACATCTCTCAATTTTTGGCATAAAATATCTTTTTTTACACATTTTAATTTAAATCATTTCTCAAAACATATCTCTTCAGAAGATTCGCGCCAAAAGCTTATCATTCCACGCACCATCCATGCGTTATTTTTTCCTGCGCCCGTCATCCAGTATTATCCCTGACTACGCTTTGTTACAATTCAGCCAATTTTATTTCTCGACATATCCCGCTATGAGTCATTCATCCTCTTGGTCTTCCAAAATCGGCTTTGTTCTTGCTGCGGCAGGTTCTGCTATCGGTTTGGGCGCGATTTGGAAATTCCCCTATACCGCTGGTACAAACGGCGGGGCAGTCTTTGTTCTTCTGTTTGTCATCTTCACGATTATCGTGGCGTTGCCGGTGCAGCTTGCCGAGTTTTATATCGGGCGTACAGGCGGTAAAAACGCCATCGATTCGTTCAAAACCCTGCGCCCTGGTTCACTTTGGCCTTGGATTGGCCGGATTGGTGTGGCTGCGTGTTTCATTTTGTTATCCTTTTACAGCGTAGTCGGCGGTTGGGTTTTGAATTATGTCGTACACAGCTTCACCGGCGAAATTGCTCAAAACGTTGATTTTGAAGTTCTATTCCAAAACACCATTTCCAATTCGACAGGTTCAGTTTTTTATCAGGGACTGTTCATGCTGATTACCATTTGGGTAGTCAAAGGCGGAGTTTCTGACGGCATTGAAAAAGCAAACCGCTATCTGATGCCCGCTTTGTTTATTTTGTTTATCGTTTTGGCAATCCGCTCGCTGACTTTGCCTGGTGCGATGAAAGGTGTCAGCTTTTTATTGAAGCCGGATTGGTCATACATCAAATCGGAAACGATGCTGACCGCGCTGGGTCAGGCATTCTTTGCATTGAGCATCGGTGTGTCAGCGATGATTACCTATGCTTCTTATTTGGGTAAAGATCAGGATATGTTCCGCTCGGGCAATATCATTATGTGGATGAACCTGTTGGTATCGTTGTTGGCAGGTTTGGTCATCTTCCCTGCGGTATTTGCATTGGGTGCCACACCCAGCCAAGGCCCCGGTCTGATTTTCGTGGTCTTACCTGCCGTGTTCATGAAAATTCCGTATGGCAACTATCTTTTTGCCGTATTCATGCTATTGGTCGTCTTTGCGACGCTGACTTCAGCCTTTTCCATGTTGGAAACCGTCATTGCGGCAACCATCCGCCAAGATGAACGCAAACGCAGCCGACATACTTGGATGATCGGGATTGCCATCTTTATTGTCGGCATCCCTTCTGCCTTATCTTTTGGTACATGGAGCGATGTGCTTATTTTCAATAAATCTATTTTTGATTTATGGGACTACATTATTACTGCCATTATTATGCCGGTATGTGCATTAAGCATCTCCATTTTTACCGGCTGGATTCAAGACAGGCAGTCGGTTTTGAACAATGCGGGCATGGGCAGTACCGTACCGAGAACAATTTTATATTTATGGCTAGGCGCGCTGCGCTACATTGCTCCGATTGCCATTATCGTGGTCTTCATCAATTCTCTTAAAATCATCTGATTACCACTATTTTCGACAAACAAAAAAGGACGGAATACAAACCGTCCTTTTTTATGTTTCTTTATTTTATTCCTCATCATCAAACAAAAAACCGCTTTGCGCCTCTCCACCAACTTCAGGTGCAGCCATAGCATCAAGCTGACGGTTGCGGATTTTGGTTTTCCTCATACCGAGAAGACGCATGACCTGATGCTTTTGATCATCACTCATTTTTTGCCAATACAGCCTTTCTTCACGGCTGCGCAGACAGCCTTTGCAATAGCCTTTGGCATTGGCTTCGCAGACGCCTATACAGGGACTGGGGATGGGGAAAAAATCGGGTTGTTCCATATTTTGAAAGCGTTTGAGACAAAAGACCGGACAAACCAAAATTGCAGACTGCATTCGCTTCCGTCTGAACACGATCAGTGCATCCGGCAGGGTTCCTACCAATATCCAAGTGAGTTGTCATTTCAATAAGTTTATATCTGCCATCCTAGGCATAAAAACCCTAAGAGAAACCATAAATATATCGCAGAAGAAATCAGTATCTTCCCTATCCTCAGATTTTTCCAATACAACCCAAGTGAAAGCACCGCAAAAATCAAAGGAAGTCCAATATAAATATAATATTTCAGCCAACCTAATTCACTGAATACGTTTATAACAGAGTAGAGACCGACAAATCCACCTGACCAAAAAACAATTATTGCCGGTCCTAAGAAAATGGTCGTTATTAAATGAGGGAAGAGTAAGATTTTTATCCATTCTTTATGTTTAATGTTCATTTTATATCCTGATACTGCGATGGTATCATGTCGCTTCAAATAGGGGGGGGGAGCCATGTTTTATAGTGGATTAAAATTGCAATGATACGGCGTTGCCAACGCCCTTATGTACTACCCGTACACGGCGGGCGTTGCCGCCTTGTCTCATTTTTATTTTAATCCACTATACTAAATAACTAAAATTCCTCTATATTTTGATTTTCAGACGACCTATACCCTGCCCCAACCGTCTGGATTTTATGACTCAAGCAGTTTACGCAAAGACTGATTGTTGTATTTGATGTCGGCAATCATTCGGTCGTATTGGTGCATTCTACGGAGCGAGCGGGTAATCAGATAGACCGAGAAAAAAATCAAACTGATGTTCATCAGGCTGACCAGCGCGAGCAAGGGCCAAACATCGACAGCCTCGTACCATTTCGATGTCGCAATCAATGCACTGAAAATAGACAAAGGCAGCGCGAACACGGCAATACCTGTACGCATAACAGCAAGTGCCGTGCGTTTTTCAGCAAGGAGAAGCTGCACTTGATTGATGCTGAGGATATCGTTTTGCTGTTCGGTAATCATAGGGCGCGCGCCTATCACAAATTGACTTTGAATCCCGACAAAGCGCAAATATGGTTTTATGTTACCCGAAAGTATTGAAAATAAAAACAAAGGTCTCTGAAATTTTCAGACGACCTTTTCCATGCCTGTTTACACCGTTTGCGAATATTGGGCTTTGGTTTCCCTGTGGCGCAGATGGTAGTCGAATACCATAGCAATGTTGCGTATCAGGAAGCGACCTTTAGGGGTAACGGTCAGTCCGTGCGGTTTCAGGCGGACAAGCCCGAGGGAGGCGAGTTGTTCCAAGTCGGCAATTTCGTCTTTGAAATAGCGGTCAAACGGAATACCGAACACGCTTTCGTAGATTTGGTAATCCAAGGCGAAGCGGCACATCAAATCTTGGATGATGTTGCGGCGCAAAAGGTCGTCCTGATTGAGTTGGTAGCCGCGCATGATGGGCAGGTGTCCTGCATCGAGTGCGGCATAGTAGGCGTCGATGTCGCGTTCGTTTTGGGAATAAGTGCTTCCGATTTTGCCGATGGAGGATACGCCGATGGCGACCAAATCGCAGTCTGCGTAGGTTGAGTAACCTTGAAAGTTGCGCTGGAGGAAGCCTTCTTTGAGGGCGATGGAAAGTTCGTCATCAGGTTTGGCAAAGTGGTCCATACCGATGAAGACGTAGCCGCGTTCGGTCAGGGTTTGGACGCAATATTGCAGCATATCGAGTTTTTCTTCGCTGCCGGGAACGACTTCGGTATCGATACGGCGTTGCGGCTTGAAGATATGCGGCAGGTGGGCATAGTGATAAAGGGCAAGGCGGTCGGGATCGAGCGACAATACCGTATCAATGGTGGTTTTGATGCTTTCGGCAGTTTGGTGCGGCAGGCCGTAAATCAAATCGACGCTGACGGATTTGAACCCCGCTTCGCGGGCAGCATCGATGACTTCTTTGGTTTCGTCGTAGCTTTGGATGCGGTTGACTGCTTCCTGCACTTTGGGATCAAAGTCCTGAATGCCGACGCTCATGCGGTTGAAGCCCAGCTTGCCGAGCATGAGGACAGTTTCGCGACTGACTTTGCGCGGGTCGATTTCGATGGAGTATTCGCCGCCGGGTATCAGTTGGAAATGTTTGTGTATCATGCGGAATACGCGTTCGATTTGGTCGTCGCTCAAAAAGGTCGGTGTACCGCCGCCGAAGTGCAGTTGCGCGAGCTGATGCCGTCCGCCCAGATGCGGGGCGAGCAACTCCATTTCTTTCTCAAGATATTCGATGTAGGCATCGGCGCGGCTTTTATCTTTGGTGATGATTTTATTGCAGCCGCAGTAGTAGCAGATGGTATTGCAAAAGGGGATATGGATATAAAGCGAAAGAGGCTTGTTCAAAGCCCCCATACTGCGCTGATTCAAGGCATTGATATATTCGGCTTCACGAAATCCGTCATGAAAACGGTCGGCTGTGGGGTAGGAAGTGTAGCGCGGACCACTGGACGGAAGACTGGCGATGAGTTCGCGGTCAAACTCAGGCTTGTCATTGTTTCTATTGTGATTATTTTGTATTGTTATTACTTTCATGGCATGTGCGTGGTTTAGAGTAATGATGTTAGGCAATTTTCGGATAGTTTGGTAGAATGCCACAGTATGATAAACCTGTCTTGATATGTGTCAATAACTTACGTAATCATGACAGGATAAAAACCTTAATTTAAGGGTATTTTATGACCACACACAATGCCTTGCATCAGATGAAAACCCTGTGTTCTTCCTGTTCGCTGCGTGAACTCTGCCTGCCCGTCGGGCTGCTGCCGAATGAGTTCGCACAATTGGACACGGTCATCCGTCAGAGCCGCCGCTTGAAGAAGGGAGAATATCTGTTCCGCACCGGTGAGCCTTTCGCGTCGCTGTTTGCCATCCGTGCCGGTTTTTTCAAAACCACGGTTGCCAGTCAGGACGGCCGCGATCAGGTTACCGGCTTTTTTATGTCCGGCGAACTCATCGGCATGGACGGCATTTGTTCCCATGTCCACAGCTGCGACGCGGTGGCTTTGGAAGACAGCGAGGTGTGTGAGTTACCCTTTTCCCACATTGAAGAATTGGGACACAACATCCCCAGCTTGAGAAGCCATTTTTTCAGATTGATGAGCCGCGAAATCGTGCGCGACCAAGGCGTGATGCTGCTTTTGGGCAATATGCGCGCCGAAGAACGTCTGGCGGCGTTTTTGCTTAACTTGTCCCAACGCCTTTACTCACGCGGATTTGCCGCCAATGATTTCATCCTGCGGATGTCTCGCGAAGAAATCGGCAGCTATTTGGGGCTGAAACTCGAAACCGTCAGCCGCACGCTGTCCAAGTTCCATCACGAAGGTTTGATTTCGGTCGAACACAAACACATCAAAATCCTCGACTCGCAAACCCTCAAAAAAATGGTATCCGGCTGTTCACACGCCATCTGAACCATTTTCAAACTTCAAACAGAATCAAAGGTCTCTGAAAAATTTTCAGACGACCTTCTTCATAAAAAACCAATATGAAACACAAGAAAAAACTCATTGCCTTTACCACCATCTGCGCCCTGCTCACCTACTGGCTCTATCCCGACCAACATCCCGTTTACCCCGCAAGCGACCACTACGATCCGAAAACGCAAACCTTCTTCAATCCCGAACCGCAGCAAAAACCAACCGGCCTCGTCGGTGCATTTTGGAAAATCCTGACCGACCCGCAGGCAACGCGCCCGCCCAAACTTCTGCCTACCGTCAAGCCCGACTGGCAGACTTTCCTCGCCGCACCCGAAGGGAAAAGCCGCTTCCTCTGGTTCGGACATTCCACCCTATTGATGCGGATCGGCGGGCAAACCGTCATTACCGACCCCGTTTTCGGCAATTCCGTCTCCCCCATTCCCATCACCATGAAACGCTTCCAGCCAGCTCCCGCAGAAATCGGCGAACTGCCGCCCGTCGATGTCATCCTGATTTCCCACAGCCACTATGACCACCTCGAAAAAGACAGCGTGCAGGCACTCGATTCAAAAGGCAACAGCCATTTCATCGTCTCGCTCGGCATGGGCGTACTGCTGAAAAATGGGGCGTGCCGCAAGAGCGTATTACCGAACTCGATTGGTGGCAAAGTACCGAACGCAACGGCATCCGCTACACCGCACTACCTGCCCGCCACGATTCATCCCGAACACTGACCGACCACAACCAAGCCCTGTGGTCCAGCTTCGTCATCGAACATGGCAATGAAAAATTCTATTTTCACGGCGACTCGGCACAAGGCAGCCATTTCGATAAAATTGCCGAAAAATTCAACGGATTCGACATCGCGTTCATCGAAAACGGACAATACAGCGAACATTGGCCCAACAACCACCTCTTCCCCGAACAAACCGCCCGCTATGCCGCGCAGCTTGCCCCCAAACGCTTCATGCCCATCCACTGGGGCGCCTACGCCATGGCACTGCACGCTTGGAACGAACCCCTGCTTCAAAGCATCCCGCTGGCACGCAGTTTGGGCGTAAATCCGTTGACTCCGCTAATGGGACAAGTCTTCGATGCCGATACCGCCACGCAAGACTGGTTTGCCGAATCTTTACAATAAAGCTGCCTAGGGGTCGTCTGAAAACAAATACAGCAAGTTCCATCAAGTCATAATATAGTGGATTCAACTTTAAACCAGTACGGCGTTGTCTCGCCTTAGCTCAAAGAGAACGATTCTCTAAGGTGCTGAAGCACCAAGTGAATCGGTTCCGTACTATCTGTACTGTCTGCGGCTTCGTCGCCTTTGTCCTGATTTAAATTTAATCCACTATACTTGAAACTGGTTTTTCAGACGACCTTCGATACTTGATAGGTCGTCTGAAAAACCAATCTTTCGATTGGTTGTGGAAGAAAGCCACTGTTGTCCTTGCATCAGCCGGAACAGCAGTGGCTTTTTTCTGTTTCTATGCCGAGATGACTGGATTAGTAGCCGCCTTTACCTGCAGATGCTGCGGAAGCAGGCGCTGCTGCGGAAGATGCAGGGGCAGCCGGAGCTGAAGCGGCAGGGGCTGAAGCCGCACCGCTACCTGCATAGGCTTTGTCTTCCAGTTTTTTGGTCATGATTTCAGCGTTCTCTGCGCCCTCTACTTTCAATTGACCCAACGCGCCTTTGTTGAACGCACGGAAGAGAGAGTGGTCAACCACAGTATAGCTGCCCGGGATGTCGGCTTTAAATTCGACAATCGCTGCACCACCGGCAGGAATCAGGGTACTTTGTACGTTTTCGTTGATCAGTTTGCCGGCTTCTACGTAAACTTTGTCGAAGATCTCACCGATAACGTGGAAGGAAGAAACGAGGTTCGGACCACC
This sequence comes from uncultured Neisseria sp., assembly GCA_927911515.1. Lineage (GTDB taxonomy): Bacteria > Pseudomonadota > Gammaproteobacteria > Burkholderiales > Neisseriaceae > Neisseria. The sequence continues at coordinate 6,964 of CAKMQH010000003.1, read as the reverse complement.
GTTACCCACGTACATACGGACGGTTTCGCCTGCTTTGGCTTTCAGGGCGTTGTCGCCGGCGATAGCGCCTACGTGACCGTTAAATACAACGTATTCAGGTTGTTCGGCGATAGCTTTGTCCATATCGAACGGTTGCAGGCCTTGCGCACCTTTTTTACCTTTGGTGTAGAAGTCGCCTTGTACGATGTAGAACTCTTTGTCCACTTTAGGCAGACCTTCTTTAGGTTCAACCAAAATCAGACCGTACATACCGTTGGCGATGTGCATACCGACAGGGGCAACGGCACAGTGGTAGATGTACAGACCGGGTTGCAGGGCTTTGAAGCTGAATGTAGAAGTACGGCCCGGAGCGGTAAAGCTGGCTTCTGCACCACCGCCTGGACCGGTAGCAGCGTGGAAGTCAACATTGTGCGGTACGGTAGAAGACGGGTTGTTAGAGAATTCGACTTCCACGGTATCGCCTTCGCGTACGCGGATCATGCGGCCCGGAACGTCGCCGTTAAATGTCCAGTAGTGGTATTCCACGCCATCGTCCATTTTCATGGTTTTTTCGACGGTTTCCATTTTCACGCGGACACGTGCAGGATGGTCGCGGTCGATGGCAGGCGGAACTTCAGGAGCGTGAGTGGTTACCGCATCAATAACAGGCAGATCGGCTGCAGGAGTCTCGGCAGCAGCCTGAGTGCTAGAAGCAGGAGCTTCGGCAGTTGCAGTAGCGGAAGCGGTTTGCTCGGCAGGTTTTTGGGCAGCTTGCTCACCACAAGCGGCTAAAGCAAAAACTGAAGCAATAATTGCAGCTAAAGCTTGGCGTTTCATAGTTGTCATTTCCTTTAGTAATTATCTAAGAAGGTTAGGGTAATTTCTCAAACTCTGTTATCTGCGGTATACCGCTTTTAGCTCTTTCAAACTTTCATATTTAGGTCGTCTGAAAAGGCATCTCTTGTGAACTTTTGTAGGATTATGTAGCCGGTTTTACCGCCATATCTTGACTTAAATCAATTAATTCATCGAAGATGAACCTTTAACCCCCGTTTTAATACTTAATGATTAGATAAAACTACATCAAATCGTCTATTATTGCTCACATGTTTTATCCGATCCTTTACAAAAATGCCATTGTATTCTTGAGAATAGGAATTACTATTAACTATATCCCTGTTTTTAAAGATTGTTGTTAAGAGAATATTTCTTTTGCCTGAAAAGAGTGCTACAATCTTTAACATTCATATAGTATGAATTTATAAGCAACCACTTTTTACCAAAATAAGGAGTTCTGAAATGGGACAGTACAAGAAGTTATGGTACTTGCTGTTTGCCGTCCTGGCAGTCTGCTTTACCATTCTTGGCTACATGGGCAGCGAGGTTTATAAAAAAGCCCCGCCTTATCCTGAAAAAGTCGTTTCGGCATCAGGCACGCAGTTGATGACTAAAGACGATATTTTGGCAGGTCAATCAGCCTGGCAAACCACCGGCGGTATGGAAGTCGGTTCCGTATTGGGACACGGCGCATACCAAGCTCCGGACTGGACAGCCGACTGGCTGCACCGCGAGCTTGTCGCATGGTTGGATTTGACTGCGCAAGAGACTTACGGCAAAAAATTCACGAAGTTTCTCCTGAAGAACAAGCCGTACTGAAAACCCGCCTTGCCGACGAATACCGCAACCAAAGCCGTATTAAAGAAGACGGCAGCGTCGTCATCAGCGATACCCGTGTCAAAGCCATTGAGAGCATCCTGCCTTACTACCACGGCGTATACAGCGACGATCCCGCCCTTCAGACGACCCGCGAACACTTCGCAATGAAAAACAACACATTGCCAAGTAAAGAAGCGCGTGAAAAACTGTTCAACTTCTTCTTCTGGACTTCATGGTCTGCCTCGACCAACCGTCCTGACGAAACTTTCACATACACCAACAACTGGCCGCACGAGCCTCTGATCAACAACGTACCGACTACTGAAAACTACATGTGGTCGTTCACCAGCGTTGTATTGCTCTTGATGGGTATCGGCTTGCTGATGTGGGGTTACTCCTTCCTGACCAAACACGAAGAAGTAGAAGTTCCGACTGAAGACCCGATTTCCAAAGTACAGCTGACTCCTTCCCAAAAAGCATTGGGCAAATACGTCTTCCTGACAGTTGCCCTGTTTGTGGTACAAGTGTTACTGGGCGGTCTGACTGCACACTACACCGTCGAAGGTCAAGGTTCTACGGCATCGACGAAGCACTGGGCTTCGAAATGTCCGACTGGTTCCCTTACGCATTGACCCGTACTTGGCACATCCAATCCGCCATCTTCTGGATTGCAACCGGCTTCCTGACAGCAGGTCTGTTCCTGGCGCCGATTGTTAACGGCGGCAAAGATCCCAAGTTCCAACGCGCCGGCGTGAACTTCCTGTACATCGCCCTGTTCATCGTAGTCGGCGGTTCTTACGCAGGTAACTTCTTCGCCCTGACGCACGTCCTTCCTCCTCAATTCAACTTCTGGTTCGGACACCAAGGTTACGAATACCTCGACTTGGGTCGTTTCTGGCAACTCCTGCTGATGGTCGGCCTGCTGTTGTGGCTGTTCCTGATGCTGCGCTGCACCACCTCCGCCTTTAAAGAAAAAGGCGTGGACAAAAACCTGCTGGCAATCTTCGTTGCCTCCATGGTCGGTGTAGGCGTGTTCTACGCACCCGGTCTGTTCTACGGCGAAAAATCCCCGATTGCCGTTATGGAATACTGGCGCTGGTGGGTAGTTCACCTGTGGGTAGAAGGCTTCTTCGAAGTATTCGCAACCGCAGCCTTTGCCTTCATCTTCTACAACATGGGCTTCGTCCGCCGCAGTACCGCTACCGCATCCACTCTGGCCGCCGCCGCCATCTTCATGTTGGGCGGTATCCCGGGTACGCTTCACCACCTGTACTTCTCCGGTTCTACCTCCGCCTCTATGGCAATCGGTGCCTGCTTCTCCGCATTGGAAGTCGTACCGCTGGTATTGCTGGGCCGTGAAGCTTACGAACACTGGTCTTACCAACACCTGTCCGACTGGGCGAAACGCCTGCGTTGGCCGCTGATGTGCTTCGTAGCAGTTGCCTTCTGGAACATGATCGGTGCCGGCGTATTCGGCTTCCTGATTAACCCGCCGATTTCCCTGTTCTACATCCAAGGTCTGAACACTACCGCAGTTCACGCACACGCAGCCTTGTTCGGTGTGTACGGCTTCTTGGCACTGGGCTTCGTATTGCTGGTTGCCCGCTACCTGAAACCAAACGCACATTTCGACGACAAACTCATGACTTGGGGCTTCTGGCTGCTCAACGGCGGCTTGGTCGGCATGATCATCGTCAGCCTGCTGCCTGTCGGCGCGATCCAAGCATACGCCTCCATCACTCATGGCCTGTGGTATGCCCGTAGCGAAGAATTCATGCAAATGGAAATCCTCGACACCCTGCGCTGGGTACGTACAGCAGCCGACTTGATCTTCATCGGCGGTGCAATCTGCGTAGCCATCCAAGCAACCAAAATCGTATTCAGCCGCGATAAATAAATCCTAGCTTGAATACCATGCAAAAGGTCTCTGAAAATTTCAGACGACCTTTTTTAATGCCCGTTTACCTGTGTTTCAGCATCAGTCCATATCCGTTTCATCGAAGACGCACAACCTATCCTTCTTCGCCCATATCCCTACCCTACTCCCTGCCCCTACTCCAACGAATTGAGTCCATCCACATCCCGCAAAATCCGCCCACCCAGTTTTCCCTATTTTTCAGACGACCCCAATATCGTTTAGCAAACAAGGTCATCTGAAACTGGAAACAGACAAAGCACAGACACAAAAAACCGCACATCAAAGCGCGGTCGTTTAAAACAGTTTTTGTCGAAACGGGAAGCGAAGGGCTTTTCAGACGACCTCTGAACATTTCGAGGTCGTCTGAAACAACGAATCGATCGACAACGCTATCTAGTGCTTACAAAACACCTTGATTGGCGGCATCGTGTCCCAAAGCGGTCAAGAATTGAGACATGCTGTACGTTTCGCCTGATGCGGCAAACTTAAACGCATCTACGGTGTTGCCGTTGATATCTGATGACTGAACGGCATCCAAGACGGTCAAGCTATCATCGCTGCCTTTGAGTTTGACCACCCAGTTCACTTTGTTGTTTTCGGCTTTGTTGATTTCCAAATCGATGTCTTTCAGCGTCAGGTTGCCTGAGAACAATACGGTATTGTCCTCGTTGCTTGCGTTCAGCGACAATTTGTCATGCCCGCTGCCTTTGCCGAATGTAATCGTATTGGAATAGCCGCTGACGGAAATGGTGTCATCACCGGCTCCGGCATCAATAACGGTATTACGCCCGACGTCGACGGTATCGTTGCCGCTGCCGCCGATAAAGGTGGTTTTGCCGCCGTAGTTTCCTGAAACGCTGACGGTGTCGCCGTTGTCCGTGCCGTGAATGATGCGGTCGGAGCCTTCGTACAGTCGTTGGTCAAAGGTATCGCTGTTGTCATTCAGGTATTGAACTATCGTGCCGTCTTTGCGGACATGGGATACTTTCAAACCGAAATGTTCGATGATTTGTTCCGTGCTGTATGTGCCGTTGTCGAATTGGAACTCGGATATGGCACCTTGCGAACCCATTTGGTTTTTAATCGTCAATACATCATTGCTGCCTTTGATGGAAACGGTCCATGTGTTGCCGTTCAGACGAGGTCCGGCGAGGAAGTCGAATGGATCGGGCATATAGTCGATGCCGGTTTTATCGTAGCCTTGGGTAACGGAGATGCTTAAATCGTCCAATGTCAGACCGCCGGTAAATTTTACGGCGTTGCTGATGGAGGTGGGATTGAATTCTTCGTCGATATCGAAACCGAAGTCGAAAATAGTGTCGTGTCCGTATCCTTTGCCGAAGACATAGGTATCACGCCCATCGCCGCCCTCCAGATAGTCGTCGCCTGTGCCGCCGTCTAGGTAATCGGCACCAACCCGCGCATATATTTTGTCATTGCCGTTGCCGCCGTACAGTTTGTCGTCTGAAGACCATTCGTTGCCCCAATAGCTGGTGCCTTCGTCTCGGATAATATCGTCGCCATCCATGCCGTAAATGACATCTCTGCCGTCTGTGCCGGAGCTTAATTCGTCATTGAACTTGCTGCCGACAATAATATCGTCGTTTGGCGTGCCTTCATTTTTGATGCCTTTGTCGGCTTTGTCGGTATTGACGGCTTTGAGCAGAGTTTCGGCTGTATAGTTTTCGCCGAAGAATTGGAATTGGTTGATGGAAACATGACCTTTGGCATCGACTTGGTTTTGAATGGTGGCAGAACCGTTGGCGGATGTGATTTCCCAGTTTTTACTGCCGTCGGCATTGTCGATGACGTTTACTTTGATGTCGCTCACGCGGAGGTCGTCTGAAAAACGCAGGGTGTTGTTGCCTTGATTATCGATAATCGTATCGTTGCTGCCGTAGATATAAGTGTCGTTGCCTAATCCGCCTTTCAACATATCTTTGCCTGCTCCTCCGATTAAAGTGTCGTCACCTGCATCGCCGTTGATGTTGTCGTTGCCGTCGCCGCCGTCCAAATAGTCATTGCCGTCGCCGCCGTTAATGTTGTCATTACCGCCCATGCCGTAAACGGTATCGTTGCCGCGACCGCTGTTGAGGCGGTTGTGACCGTTGTTGCCGGTCAGGATATTATTGCTGTTGTTGCCTGCCGCGTAGATATTGGCATTGCCGGTCAGGGTAACGTTCTCGACATTGGTAGAAGCAGTATAAGAAACGCTGCTGATTACGGTATCATTGCCTTCACTGGCATTCTCAACGACAACATCTTTAACGTTATCAACATAATATGTATCGTCGCCTATGCCGCCACGCATAATGTCCGCGCCTGCTTTGCCGTCGATAATATCGTTGCCGACCGTACCGTTCAGCTCGTCGTTTCCGTCTGTGCCTTCAATACGCTCGCCTGCATTGTCACGAGTTTCTACTTGTGCTTGAGTGGCTTTGATGAATTGATTGAGATTTAATGTGCCGTTTGCGAAAACAAACCGTTGAACGGAAGGCATATTGCTGCCTTCTTGATATTGATTGGAAATGGTCAGGACGGATTGTGTGTGTTTCACGGCGATACGCCAGTCCTGTCCGCCTTCGGCATTGCGCACGGCGGTAACGGTCAAATCTTCCACACTGAGATCGTCCAAAAAAGCGGATGCTGTTGCTGCCTTGGCGGTCGATTACCGTATCTTTGCCGCTTTTCTCGCCAAACAGATAGGTATCGTTGCCTTCCCCGCCTTGTAAAACATCGTTTCCTGCCGCGCCGTCTAGGATATCATTACCCTCGTCGCCGAACAGTTGGTCATTACCTTCCCCACCGTTGATGTTGTCGTTGCCTGCGCCTCCGTAAACGATATCATTGCCGCGTCCGCTATACAGGCGGTTGTTGCCGCGGTTGCCGACTAGCACATTATCTGAATTGTTGCCCGCGCCATAAATATTGTCCGAACCGGTCAAAACTAAATTTTCAACATTGTTCGGCAAGGTATAGCTGACATTGCTGTAAACGGTGTCCTGTCCTTCGTTTGCCTTTTCCACGATGCTGTCTGCGGTATGGGTAACATAATAGACATCATTGTTTTTTGTTCCTTGGGAGACCTTGGATTCAGACGACCTTTCCAAAGACGCGGAGTGTGCGACAGATTCTTCAGAAACGATAGTGCGAAAGACTTGTTTTGCATCCATGATATTATTTTTTCCGTGAGCTGACGGTTGCCTATCCGTGGAAATGGGATAAATAACCAGATTAAAGTATCATAATTTATTAATTGAATCGTTATCCGCAGCCGAACTGCGCGATATTTTTAGACTGCTTTAATATCAACAAGTTCTAACCTTTTACCAAAAAATTATTCAATCGGAATTTATATTTCAATTGATTAAATTGTTTGCCGTCTATGATAAGTTAAGTTCAAACTAAGAT
>CAKMQH010000002.1 GCA_927911515.1 uncultured Neisseria sp. | reverse complement strand
ATTTGTCGAAGACCCGGTATGTGGTCGAACAAAGCTTCGGTACGCTGCACCGTAAATTCCGCTACGCCCCGGGGCAGCCTATTTTGGTCTGTGTAAAGTAAGTGCACAAAGCCATCTGAAGGCGATATGTTTGACCTGTTGAAAGCGGCTAACAGGCTAAGTGTGTCTGTTGCCGCCTAAAAGGCGGCCCGGATGCCTGATTATCAGGTATCCGGGGAGGATTAAGGGGGTATTTGGGTAAAATTAGGCGCAATTAGGGGCGAAAACAGCCGAAAATCTGTGTTTGGGTTTCGGCTGTCGAGGGAAGGGCTTTTTTTGCAAAGGTCTCTTATTATGTAAGAGGTGCAGTAGGCTGGTTTGAAAGTAAGGACCAGAAGAAATTTTATCAGATAAAAGTTAAAGAATGAGTTAAGGTTATCTGAAGGCAGCGTGATTTGACCGTTTTTATTAAAACGCTGATGCAATACATTCACTCAACCGAAGCGAAGCGCGACAAGGCTATTCGGAAGGACATTTGAACAAACAGTCTTCCGGTAAACACGGTTTTCCAAACAGAAAGACGTCGTCTGAAAAACAGTAAAGGGTTTTCAGACGACGTCTTTGTTTTTACGCGGTTCTTAGAAGCGGTAGTTAACGCTTAGACGAACATCGCGGCCGATGCCCGGCAAGGTTTCGCCGCGTTGGCTGTGCGGATAGTAGAACTTGTTGAACACGTTGTTGACTGCGAAGTTGACGTTGAGCGTGTCTTTGCCCAGCGGTTTCCAGTTGGCGAATATGTCGTTCACGCCGTAGCCTTTGCGTTTGACTTCACCCTTGTCGCGAACCAATACCGAACCGGAGGCTTTTTGGAGGTAACGACCACGCCAGCCGATTTCCAAATTCGGATTTTGGAAGCGGTAGGAGAGGGAGGTTGTCCAAGTGCGGCCGGTCTGTACGGCAAATTCGGGGTTTGCGCTTAACAGGTTTTCAGGATGGGTGTCGTAGATGCGCGGTTTGCTGTGGCTTACGCCGACTTTAGCCAGTAGGCCGCCTGTGCGGTAGGATGCGCCCAATTCATAGCCATGGTTTTTGATGTAGCCCGCATTGACGATTTCGCGTACGCCTGCAATCGGATTGCCTGCGGCATCATGGCGTTGCTGCGGACCTGCGACGGCATCTTTGATTTTTTGCCAGAAGTAGCTGCCGTTGGCGGCAAAGCTGCCGTTGTTGTAGTTGAAGCCGATTTCGGTATTGCGGGCGCGTTCGGCTTTGGTGCCGTCTGCAATCGACGTGATGGCGTTTCTGCGTCCATGTTGGCGCATCGCATCGTAAAGGCGCGGGCTGCGGGATGCGTAGTTGTGGCTGGCACTGAGATTCCAGTGTTCGTGCGGCTGCCAAATCACACCGAAGCTCGGGTTGACTGTGCCGTCGGAAACGGATTTGCCGTCATGAGTTTTGATGTCGAAATGGTCGTAGCGTAAGCCGCCTGTAAGGGTAAAGTCGCCGATGTCGTGGATGGCTTCGGCGTAAATGCCGGCATCGCTTTTCTTCGGATTGCTCAAGGCAGGATTGAAGAATACCGGTGGTTTGATTTCTTGATGGCGGTAGTTGACGCCGTATTTGATTAATGTGTTTTCGCCAATGCGACTGTCCAGATTGAAATTCGCGCCTTTGGTTTCGATAACGGTTGTATTCGGACCAGGCAGGTTGCCTGCGTAGCCGTTTTTGCTGTCATCGGCGGAATAGCGTTCGTTTTTCATGATATAGGCGTTGGCATCCAGTTTTTCAACAAAGCCTAAGTTGTTCGCCGTCCATGCCAAATTGGTGTTGGAGAGGCTGGTTTCGCGGTAGGTCGGGGCTTGGCGTGCCAAAGTCAGACGCGGGTCGTTGGTGGAAGTAAATTCTTCACGGACGGTGCGGATGCCTCGGTGTTGATCATTCATGTGGCTTAACACTAAGCGGTGGTCGCCGAAGGTGGCGCCGATTTTGGCAAGATAGCTGCGTTTGTCCAATCCGCTGTACGGTACGGTTTTGCCGCCGTTGCTATTTGTATAGCCTTTGCCAGGTTTGTAATCTTTTTCATCGTTGCGGCTGTAAGAGAACAAACCGTCGAAGTTGCCGGCTTTTCCGAACACGCTTGCGCCGTAGCTTACGCCGTCATTAGAGGCATAGCCGCTGTTGAGGCGTACACCCCAGTTTTTGTCCAAACCTTTGAGCAAGTCTTCGGCATCGACGGTTTTGGTAATAATCGCGCCGTTGGTCGCGCCGATACCGGCAGATGCGGAACCCGCGCCTTTCTGTACAGAGACGATTTTGCCGCGCTGGGTCGATGATGAAACGGCCTTGGGTGATACAGCACTTTGGCTGTCGGAATAGGCGTTGTCCACCTTAATATCTACTGAGTTCTGTCCCATGCCGCGCAGCGTCAGGAATTGAGATGAGCCGTTGCCGCCGCCGAAATCGATAGCAGGTTCGTCTTTCAATAATGCGCGCAAATCGGTTGCCGTGTTTTCGTCTTTTTGCTGAAGGGTAACAATGTTGGTTTTGATTTTGCTGCCTTGGCGGTCACCTTTCACAGTAACAGTATCAAGGGTAACGCTTTCTTTCGCTTCATTTTCCGCGTGGGCAAAACCGGCGGCGAGTGCTAAGGAGAGCAGGCTGAAGCGGAACAGGGGTGAGGTCATGTGAATTTCCTTTGTTGGGGGCAAGTTTCAGTTCTTTGGTTAAATTCATTATTAATAATGATTTCTATTTATTTTAAAGATGAGATGCTATTTTGTAAAGGCGTGTTTATGTTTGCGCTGATAGTGTCTGGTTTTTTTGTTGATTGAACCATTTGAAGTTTGCCGACTGTAAAAGGTCGTCTGAAAAATATCTGCCTGCTTGATCAGCCTTAAAAGTAGGGCGGGGAATGGTGCAAAACTGCCGTGTCCGTTTTCAGACGACCTTGAGCGGAAAATTTTTGCTTCTTCCCTTGAATTTATCGCGCCGAACCCTAATTTGCCGCTGTGTTCAGGCAAGTTTTTTGATGAACTTGCCGCCTTCTTTTTCAAACCGCATCTGCCGGATGAAGGCAGATGATTGTTTTCAAACTATTTATCGGAGCATAAAACATGACCATCCGTCCTTTACACGACCGTGTCGTCGTCAAACGCTTGGAAGCTGAAGAGAAAACCGCATCAGGCATCGTCTTGCCGGGCGCAGCCGCTGAAAAACCCGACATGGGCGAAGTGATCGCCGTGGGCGCAGGTAAAATCGGTAAAGACGGCGAACGCCGTCCGCTGGATGTCAAAGTCGGCGACAAAGTCATTTTCGGCAAATACAGCGGTCAAACCGTTAAAGCCGACGGCGAAGAGCTGTTGGTTATGCGCGAAGAAGACATCTTCGGTATCGTTGAATAAACATTCCGTGTATTCAGAACAACAGGTCGTCTGAAAAGACGTACAAGGTTTTCAGACGACCTCAAACAACATTAAACAATTTTGGAGAATTAAAACATGGCAGCAAAAGACGTACAGTTCGGTAACGAAGTCCGCCAAAAAATGGTCAGCGGCGTGAACACTCTGGCAAACGCCGTCCGCGTAACTTTAGGTCCTAAAGGCCGCAACGTAGTGGTTGACCGCGCATTCGGCGGTCCGCATATCACTAAAGACGGTGTTACCGTCGCTAAAGAAATCGAATTGAAAGACAAATTCGAAAACATGGGCGCGCAAATGGTGAAAGAAGTGGCGTCCAAAACCAACGACGTAGCGGGTGACGGTACGACTACCGCCACCGTACTGGCTCAAGCCATCGTTGCCGAAGGCATGAAATACGTGACCGCCGGCATGAACCCGACCGACCTGAAACGCGGTATCGACAAAGCAGTTGCCGCTTTGGTTGAAGAGCTGAAAAACATCGCCAAACCTTGCGATACTTCCAAAGAAATCGCCCAAGTCGGCTCGATTTCCGCCAACTCCGACGAACAAGTCGGCGCGATTATTGCCGAAGCGATGGAAAAAGTCGGCAAAGAAGGCGTGATCACCGTTGAAGACGGCAAATCTTTGGAAAACGAATTGGATGTCGTCGAAGGTATGCAGTTCGACCGCGGCTACCTGTCCCCTTACTTCATCAACGACGCGGAAAAACAAATCGCCGCGCTGGACAATCCGTTTGTATTGCTGTTCGACAAAAAATCAGCAACATCCGCGACCTGCTGCCTGTTTTGGAACAAGTGGCAAAAGCCAGCCGTCCGCTCTTGATTATCGCTGAAGACGTAGAAGGCGAAGCCTTGGCGACTTTGGTCGTGAACAACATCCGCGGCATCCTGAAAACCGTTGCCGTGAAAGCTCCGGGCTTCGGCGACCGCCGCAAAGCCATGTTGCAAGACATCGCCATCCTGACCGGTGGCACCGTAATCGCCGAAGAAGTCGGCCTGTCTTTGGAAAAAGCCACTTTGGAAGACTTGGGTCAAGCCAAACGCATCGAAATCGGTAAGGAAAACACCACCATCATCGACGGCTTCGGCGATGCTGCCCAAATCGAAGCGCGTGTTGCCGAAATCCGCCAACAAATCGAAACCGCAACCAGCGATTACGATAAAGAAAAACTGCAAGAGCGCGTTGCCAAACTGGCAGGCGGCGTGGCAGTGATCAAAGTCGGTGCCGCTACCGAAGTCGAAATGAAAGAGAAAAAAGACCGCGTGGACGATGCTTTGCACGCCACCCGCGCTGCGGTGGAAGAAGGCGTGGTAGCTGGCGGCGGCGTGGCTCTGTTGCGCGCGCGCTCTGCCGTGAAAGCGGTTGAAACAACCAATGCCGACCAAGAAGCGGGCGTGAAAATC
>CAKMQH010000001.1 GCA_927911515.1 uncultured Neisseria sp. | reverse complement strand
TCCGATTTCCGGAACATCAGTGATCGGAGATACGCAGGGTTCAGATGAGTTGAACCACCGGCCAAGAAAAACACTTGGCTATCGAAACGCCAAGTGTTTTATTCTTGAAATCTGTTCAAACCACTAATACACTAGTGTTGCACTTGAAATCCGAATCCAAGGTCGTCTGAAATTTTCAGAGACCTTTTCAATGCTTTAAGAACGAATCCGTTTCAACACTTCTTCTTTGCCGATTAATGCCAACACAGCATCGACGCTGGGCGTTTTCGCCGTGCCGCAGACGGCGAGGCGCAGGGGCATGCCGAGTTTGCCCATTTTGATGCCTTCTTCGTCGCAGAAAGGTTTGAACAGGTCGTGGATGGCTTCGGCGTTCCAGTCTTCCAACCCTTCGAGGTGTTCGGCGAAGCGCAGCATACGGGCGGCGGCTTCGTCGTCCCAATGTTTCTGCACGTCCGCTTCGGCGGGCGTTTGTTTGACGTAGAAGTAGAGGCACTCGTCAGCGAGGGTGTTCAGGTCTTGGGCGCGGTCTTTGACCAGTGCCAACACGTCTTCCAACGCGGGTTTTGCCGTGTCGTAAATGTCGCGCAGGGCGAGGCGGGGTTTGATGAGTTCCGCAAGTTTTTCGTTGGCGGTGATTTTGATGTGTTCGCCGTTGATCCAGTAGAGTTTCTTCAAGTCCATGCGGCTTGGAGACGGGGAAACGTCCTTCAAATCAAACCATTCGATGAATTGTTCCATCGTAAAGAACTCGTCGTCGCCGTGCGCCCAGCCCAAACGCGCCAGATAGTTGAGCATGGCTTCGGGCAGGATGCCCATCGCGCCGAAATCGGTGATGGCGACGGTATCGCCGCTGCGTTTGGAGATTTTTTTTGCCCTGTTCGTTGAGAATCATAGGCAGGTGGCCGTATTCGGGCAGGGTAGCGCCGATGGCTTTTAGGATGTTAATTTGTTTTGGGGTATTGTTCACATGGTCGTCACCGCGGATAACGTGGGTAACACCCATGTCGTAGTCGTCCACCACGACGCAGAAGTTGTAGGTCGGCGTGCCGTCGGCGCGGGCGATAATCAAGTCGTCGAGTGCTTCGTTGGGAATGGAGATTTCGCCTTTGACCAAGTCCGTCCATTGGGTAACGCCGTCCAAAGGCGTTTTGAAGCGGACGACGGGTTGCACGTCGGCAGGGATTTCGGGCAGGGTTTTGCCCTCTTCGGGACGCCAGCGGCGGTCGTAAGTCGCCGTGCCTTCTTTTTCGGCTTTCTCGCGCATGGCTTCCAGCTCTTCTTTGCTGCAATAGCAGTAGTAGGCGGCGCCTTTTCCAAAAGTTCGGCGATGACTTCTTTATAGCGGTCGAAACGGCGGGTTTGGTACACGACGTTGTCGGCGTTGTCGTAGTTCAGGCCGACCCATTTCATGCCGTCGAGGATGATGTTGACGGATTCGGCAGTAGAGCGCGCCAAGTCGGTGTCTTCGATACGCAATAGGAACTCGCCTTTATGATGGCGGGCAAACGCCCATGAAAACAAGGCGGTGCGTACGCCGCCGATGTGCAGGTAGCCGGTGGGGCTGGGGGCGAAACGGGTTTTGACGGTCATGATGGCTCCAAAGTCTTTGAAAACAGGTATTTTACTTTTTCGGCAAGGTTTAAACAATGTAAGGCCGTCTGAAAATAATGTCGGCGCAGAAGGACCGTCTGGGAACTTCTCTCCTGAAAACAAGACAAATGATAATCATTTCTTTGAAAGTATCCGCTCATGAACAAACGCGCTTTATTTGCCGCCCTCGCCCTCCTGCCCCTTTTTGCCCAAGCCGAAATCAAAACTATCAAAGACGTATTGGGACGCGAAGTCAAAGTCGATGTCCCTGTCAAACGCGCGGTTTTGGCGTTTTTACTATCCCGACTATATCGCGGTAACGGGCGCGGACAAATTTAAAAACGTCATCGGCATTTCGCGTGAGTTTTGGGAGAAATTCAATCCCGGCAGCTGGGCGATGTTCAAACAGAAGCTGCCTACGCTGCAAAACATTGCGGACATCGGCAACATCAGCACCGGCACGTTTTCACTGGAGAAAACGCTCGCGCTCAAGCCGGACGTATTGATTCTGGCCGACTGGCAGTATAAGGCCGTCGCTACCCACCTGCCGCGCATTAAAGCGGCAGGCATACCCGTCGTCGTGGTCGATTTCAACGCCGAAACCGTCGCGCGGCACACGCGCAGTGCGGAAATTTTCGGCGAACTCAACGGTACGCAGGCGCGCGCCCAAAAAATTGCCGCCGAATACGCCCGAGGCATTGCCGATATCCAAAAACGCGTCGCGCGCGCCAAGCAGTCCAAACCGAAATCTATATCGAGTTCGGCGACAAAGGCCCGTCCGAATACAGCTACACCTTCGGCAAAGATATGTGGGGCGCGATTGCCGACACAGCAGGCGGCAACAATATCGCCGCGCCTTACGTTAAAAACTGGGGACCGATAAACCCTGAAAAATTCTTGACGGCCAAACCCGACGTCATCGTCATTTCGGGGACGGAAAACGGCCATAAAGACAAGCCTGGCATTATGGCGATGGGCATAGGCATCAGCCAGGCCGATGCGCAACGCCGCCTGGCCGGATTTGTCAAACGCAAAGGCTGGGCAGACATTCCTGCCGTCAAAAACAAACGCGTTTACGGCATCTACCACACCGCCTCCCGCTCGATCGCCGATTTGGCCAGCGCGCAATTTATCGCCAAAACCCTGTATCCGCAGCAGTTTGCCGACATAGACCCAAACAAGACCTATCTGGACTTCTACCGCAAATACCTGCCCGTCGTGCCGGACGGTACGTTTTACATCCGATTGAAATAGCGGCTGCAAAAATCATAGGCTCAGGCCGTATAGCGGTCGAAACGGCGGGTTTGATACACGACGTTGTCGGCGTTGTCGTAATCGAGACCGACCCATTTCATGCCGTCAAGGATGATGTTAACGGATTCGGCGGTGGAACGCGCCAAGTCGGTATCTTCGATACGCAATAAGAACTCGCCTTTGTGATGGCGGGCAAACGCCCATGAAAACAAGGCGGTGCGCACGCCGCCGATGTGCAGGTAGCCGGTGGGGCTGGGGCGAAACGGGTTTTGACGGTCATGATGGCTCCAGATTCTTTTAAAACGGGTATTTTACTGTTTTTAGACGGAATCGGACAATGAAAGGTCGTCTGAAAACCTGAAAATTCAGGTTTCAGACGACCTTTTTTCATTTATTCGTCCTCTGTTTTGCTCATGGTCAGCCAGTCCCAAAAGTTTTCGCTCCATTTGCCGATGCGGTAGAGGAAGAGGGCGTAGCTTTCTTGAAGCAGGAATTTGTTTTTTTCCTTGCTTTGGTCGAACCGCGTGGTCGGCGTGGCGGAGATGTAGGCTTCGATGTCGAGGTCGGAGGCGATTTCGAGGGCGCGGGCGAGGTGGTAGGGGTCGCTGACGATGATGATGCTTTCGATGCCTTCGGCGCGCAGGATCGGGCGGATGTTGCGGATGTTTTCGTAGGTGTTGCGCGAGGTGTTTTCAAAGATGATGTTGTGCGCGGGTATGCCTTGTTTGAGGGCGTAACGCCGTCCGACTTCGGCTTCGGTCATGTAGCCTTTTTTGGATGTGCCGCCGGTGAAGACGATTTTTTCAACGCGGTGGCTTTGGTAGAGGGTGATGGCGTGGTTGATGCGTTCGCGGAAAACGGGCGAGGGTCGTTTGTCCCATGCGGCGGCGCCGAGTACGAGGGCGGCATCGGCGCGGACATGACGCGGCAGTGGCTGCGAGCCGGTGTGGTACACCTGCCATGCGCCGACGCCGAATATGCCGAGTATCAACAGGATACTCAGACCTATGCCGCGAAAGAGGTAGTAGCGCAAGCCGTTGCGGCTGCGAAACAGGGAAATCATGTAGGGACGGCCTTCCCGCGCTTCAGTCCAACAGGGCTTCGATGTTTTCGAGCGGTCTGCCGATAGCGGCCTTGTCCTGTGTGGTCAGGATGGGGCGTTCGAGCAGGGTAGGGTGGGCGGCGATGGCTTCGAGCAAGGCTTGGTTGTCGAGGTCGGGATTGTCCAAACCGAGTTCTTTGTACAAGTCGTCCTTGATGCGCATCATGCCGCGTACGGACGCCAAGCCCAGCTTGGCAAAGATGTCTTTCAGTGTCGCCAAGTCAGGCGGAGTGTCGAGGTATTTGACGACTTCGGCTTTGATGCCGCGCGCTGCGAGCAGGTCGAAAGCGGCGCGTGATTTGCTGCAACGGGGATTGTGGTAGAGCGTGAATTCAGACGACATAGAGTTCTCCAATGTTTATAGATTTTGCTGATGGGCTTTATAGTGGATTAACAAAAATCAGGACAAGGCGACGAAGCCGCAGACAGTACAGATAGTACGGCAAGGCGAGGTAACGCCGTACTGGTTTAAATTTAATCCACTATATTTCAAGCGGGTTCAGATTTTGGTAAAGATGACTTCGTTTTCCAAACGCGATTTGGGTAGGGCGGCGTTGAAATCGTCTGCG